>NZ_JAUORW010000010.1:0-186400 GCF_030548245.1 Psychrosphaera sp. 1_MG-2023 | reverse complement strand
GTAACGAGGCTCGAACTCGTGACCTATACCTTGGCAAGGTATCGCTCTACCAGCTGAGCTATACTCGCACTCCGTATGTTTTGCCCATTCCTCTGTAAGTTACCTTACGAAAGAATGGTGCCCGGAGACGGACTTGAACCGTCACACTCTATGAGCGAGGGATTTTAAATCCCTTGTGTCTACCAATTCCACCATCCGGGCGACACTTTTTAAAACCTGAAATCATGGAGGCGGGTCCCGGAGTCGAACCGAGGTCCACGGATTTGCAATCCGCTGCATAGCCACTCTGCCAACCCGCCATTTAGTAAAACATTTGGAGCGAGTAACGAGGTTCGAACTCGTGACCTATACCTTGGCAAGGTATCGCTCTACCAGCTGAGCTATACTCGCATAAAATGCTAAACTTTGACTTCACATTGTCATCGCTGACAACGGAGACGCATTCTACATTCAAACCTTTTTGAGTCAATATCTATTTTAAATAAAAATGACTTTTTCAGTCTGTTTGATGAAATTTTAACTGATATGGCTTGAAATTAAGCTTTTTTGCCAGAAATAAATGGCCAAGCAGCTTTAAAGTAAATCACCAATGACCAAATAGTTAGGGCGGTTGCAGAGTATAAAAATGCATACGTTGCAAAATCTAAAAGCGGCCCTAACAACCATCCTTCAAAAACCCAAAATTCATTTGGGTGCCACAATAAGCCGATAACCGCTAACATTTGAGCAGCTGTTTTATACTTGCCCACCATACTCACCGCAACATAATCGCGATTGCCCATTTCAGCCATCCACTCTCGCAGGGCTGATATTGCAATTTCACGACCAATTATTATCGCGGCAGGCACGGTAACCCACATATTTGAGTAATCATCGACCACAATGACTAACGCCACTGCGACCATAACTTTGTCCGCTACAGGGTCAAAAAACGCACCAAATGGCGTCGACTGATCTAATTTTCTTGCCAAATAACCGTCTAGAGCGTCGGTAATTGCGGCAAACCAAAATACAAATGCCGTAGCAAAGTACTTCCATTCATACTGAACTGCAGGGAGGTAATAAAACACCACCAAGACAGGAATAAGGGTAATTCGAAAAGACGTTATTATATTGGGAATATTCCACATAAAAAAATACTACATATTGAATGGTTATTGTCGGCTCTTACGATGATGCCTATTTAATCCTTATCATGCAAGAAGCTATGGATTTCAGTTGCCATTTCTTGGCTGATACCAGAGACTTGACTCAGTTGTTTTTCGGTCGCTGCCATAACGCCCTGCAGGCCACCAAAGTTCTTTAAAATCGCCTGTCGGCGTTTTGCACCAACCCCCGGTATATCTTGCAGTACAGAGTGTGTTTTGGCCTTACCGCGTTTTGCACGGTGCCCTGTGATTGCGAACCGATGGGACTCATCCCGAATATGTTGGATAAGATGCAATGCAGATGAGGCCTTTGGCAAATGAACTTCAATTTCACCGCCATTTAAATATAAAGTCTCAAGACCTGGCTTTCTGCCCTCTCCTTTGGCAATGCCCACAATGATAGGAGCTTTTTCCAATTGCCAATCGGCAAAAAAGGCTTCTGCCTTGTTAAGCTGACCTTTACCACCGTCGATAAATAAGATGTCGGGGATATTATCGATTGATGATACTTTGCCAAATCGTTTTTTCATGGCAAATTCCATTGCACCGTAGTCATCACCGCCCTTTACGCCTTTCACATTATAACGTCGGTACTCAGATTTATTAGGACCTTCAGGGCCAAAAACCACACAAGATGCTATAGGATATTCGCCAAATGTGTGACTGATATCAAAACATTCCATTCGATTAATTTGAGTGATTTTTAACAGTTCACACAATTCTTTGTATTTACTGCTAATTGCACGTCCATCGGCTAGTTTACCTGCTAGGTCAATATCGGCATTTTTTTGCGCCAATCGATAATATTTAAACTTCTCACCTCGTTGAGGCTTAACTAATTCAACCTTTGCGTCTCGCTCTAAAGCAATCGCTTTTTGCAGTTCTTCAATGTCATCGGCAATTTCAGGGACAACAATGAGTTTCGGAATATTTTGACCGCCCATGCCATTTAAATAAAACTGGCTAATAAAAGACGTGACAATTTCGCTCGGTTCGCTATTAGGTGGCACTTTTGGTGAATAATTTTTGCTACCAAGGACTTTTTGATCTCGAATGTACAAAACGTGAGCCGATGCCAATCCCTTATCGATACTCACCGCAATAACATCGATTTCGTCGATATTACCACTGACATTTTGTTGCTCAGTGACTTTGCGTAGCGCCATTATTTGGTCACGAAAAAACGCGGCTTCTTCAAAGTTTAAGTCAACACTGGCGGCTTCCATCTTACCGATTAATGTATCGATAACTGCCAGGCTTTTCCCCGTGAGAAATTGTTTAACTAAATCGATTTGGTCACTGTATTGCTGATCGGTGACATAACCTTCAACACATGGGGCAGAACACCGTTTTAGTTGATGTTGTAAACATGGCCGACTTCGAACGTTATAAAAATTATCTTCACATTGTCTCACTGGAAAGACTTTCTGCATGATCCTAAGCGATTGCCAAACCGCACCAGCACTTGGAAACGGGCCATAATAATCGCCTTTGTGGCGTTTGGCGCCACGGTGCATCGCAATGCGGGGATGTTTGTGATCAGTGACTAAAATATATGGATACGACTTATCATCTCTAAGTAAAATATTGTACTTAGGTTGATACTCTTTAATCAGGTTGTTTTCTAAAATCAGTGCTTCGGTTTCAGAGTCGGTAACCGTGAATTCGATGTTATTTATTTGGTTTACTAAGGCGCGCGTTTTTACGCTGTCGACGTCCTTTCGGAAGTAACTGGTAAGGCGGTTTTTTAAATTTTTTGCTTTACCAACATAAATGACCGTTTGATCATTATCGTACATACGGTAAACCCCAGGACGTGAGGTTACCGTATTTAGAAAGGCTTTTGAGTCAAATTCAACCATGGCTTAAAATCAATAGTAGCGGTTAGAGTTTTTCCATGTCGAGCATGCGATGTCGTATCGCCATATGGGTAAGTTCAACGTCGTTGCCGACATTGAGTTTTTCAAACATTCGGTAGCGATAACTATTGACGGTTTTAGAGCTTAAATTAAGTTGTTCGGCAATATCTTGGACTTTTTCGCCTTTGGTGATCATCAACATAATTTGCAATTCACGCTCAGATAGCAATTCAAATGGTTTATCATTTTTTTCGCCATTTAACTGACTCAATGCCATCTGCTGAGCAATTTCTGGGGCAATAAAACGCTGACCAACATGCACAGAACGAATCGCTTGGATCATCTCATCTGGGCGGGTCATCTTGGTTAAAAACCCATGGGCGCCAATTTGCATGACTTTTGATGGAAATGGATCTTCCGTGTGAACGGTTAACATCACCACTTTCACATCAGGGCAATATCGAATAATTTTTTTGGTCGCTTCTAAACCACCAATCCCCGGCATGTTCATGTCCATTAAAACAACGTCTGGTGTATGAGTGCGACAAAACTGAAACGCTTCTTCGCCTGATGAGGCTTCACCAACAACATTTAATCCACGAACATCATTAACTATCCGACTTATACCGGTACGGACTAATTCATGATCGTCAACTAACAATACATTGATCAATGGCAAACCCTCTATCTAAAAAATCGAAAACAAAATTACCACAAAACTAAACTAAGGCAACAATGATAAATCAAACACTGTTCTAAACTTTAGCTTAATTGGACATTTAAACGGCGTCAGGTTGATTTTCTGGCGCCGCTTTTGTAAATGCGTCCAATGTTCTGCAATGGGCGACAACCCGCTGTATCAAAGGATACGGCGACATATCAAAGTTAAACCGTTCTGCATTATAAACCTGAGGTATCAAACATAAATCGGCCCAACTGACATGGTCACCAAAACAAAAATTACCTGCAACTTTATTAATGCTTTTTTCAAATGCAGTAAAGCCAACCTCTAACCAATTAAAATACCACTGCATTTTTTGTTCTTCGCTTTGCGCCAACGGCCCTGTGAGATATTGCAAAACCCGCAAATTGTTAAGCGGATGAATATCACAGGCCAAATCCAACGCTAAGGCTCGGCATTTCATGTTGTCGGCTAAGTTAGCTGGCAACAAGTTTATGTTGGGGTATTTTATCTCTAAATACTCCAATATAGCCAATGATTGATTGAGCGTAAACTCTCCATCCACCAGCGTCGGGACTAACTTATTTGGGTTTAAATCTGCATAATCCTCAGCATGTTGCTGACCGCCATCTTTAATCAAATGTACTGATTTTTGTTCGTATTGCAGGCCTTTTAAATTAAGCGCAATACGTACTCGATAAGCGGCTGATGAACGCCAATACCCAAACAATGTCATAACTTAAACCTTGATACTTTTTTTGTTAATACCGTATTCACGAAGTTTATTAGCAATCGCTGTATGGCTCAATCCAAGCTTTTTGGCTAATTGTCTAGAGCTTGGATATGCCGGATATAACTTACGTAATAAGCTCGCTTCAAATCGTTTTACGGCTTGGTCTAACGATCCTTCAAATTCCTGCTCTAAATAACCAAATTCATTGGTATAAGTCGGCAGTTCCAACGCTTCTTTTTCAATAAGATCAGAATCCAACAAGCTTAATGCCCGATAAACCGAATTTTCAAGTTGGCGTGTATTGCCCGGCCAAGGGTAATTTTGTAAATACTCACAACACGACTTGGAAAATGTCGGTGCTTGTTTGCCCAGCTCATGGGAAAATCGCTGAACAAAATGTTGCGCCAACGGCAAGATGTCTTGTTTTCGTTCGCGCAATGGTGGGATATGCAAACTTAGTACGTTTAAACGATAGTAGAGATCTTCACGGAATGTATGTTCTTGAACCATATTGGCCAAATCTTTTTGAGTGGCACATATTACACGCACGTCCACTTTAACTTCGTTCTCATCAGCAACACGACGGAAAGTCCCGTCTTGTAAAAAGCGAATTAACTTTGTTTGTAACTCTGCGGACATTTCGCCAACTTCGTCGAGGAAAACCGTTCCACCTTCCGCTTGTTCAAATATGCCACGTTTACCTTCTTCGCCACTACCTGGGTAGGCATTAGCGCCGTAACCAAAAAGTTCAGATTCGGCAACATTGTCTGGCAATGACGCACAACTTAGGGCTAAAAACGACTTTTCATTTCGTTCACTGGCGTCATGACAAGCTCGAGCAATCAGCTCTTTACCTGTACCCGTTTCACCTTGAATAAGTATTGGGGCATCAAGGTGAGCCATTTTCTTAGCTTCACGAATAACCCGGCGCATACTGGTGCTGTTGGCCAAGATATTGGCAAACGACTCGTTATTGTCGTCTCTAAATGCGTTGATTTGTTGACCTAAGCGACTGTGTGATTTTAAGTTAACCACGGCGCCCGCTAAGCGAACGTTGTTTTCTTCATCTGTGACATTTATCGGCAAAATGTCGGATACAAATTCTTCGTTATTGCCAGTTAACTTTAATGTCTGGCCGACAACTTCTTTGCCTTCTAACCATTTCAAAAAGTTAAACCCTTTAAGCAACCCCTGCACAGGTTGTCCAACAATTTCAGACTCGCTGCGACCTAGGTCAATTAAAGCGGCCTGATTGGCCGTAACCACATTGCCTTTGTTATCTATGGAAATAACGCCATCTGGCAATATTCGCAACAAGGTTACAAGTTCGTTGTGCTCGCGTTCATAAGGCAAAAAGTTTGTGGTTTTAACATCTGTTACCCCATCGACTCGACGGATAGCCGCCATGACTTGCTGAAACGCTTCAAACTCTATTTGTGGAAATGCCACATATAAACATTTAGTCGCTTGATCAAACTCAATACCTTTTAGATCGATATCGTATTCAACAAGAATGTTTAAAATTTCTTTAGCCAAACCCATACGGTCTTGACACGCAATCTGTAGCCGCATTGTTACTCCAATACTGATAAAACAAAAACGTAATATTTTCGGATTGTAAACGTGAATTGACAACGGAGAAAGAGTTTTATTGCAATTTTGTAAAGAATAAATTCCAAAAAGGTGAACCTAAAGGCTCACCTGACAAATTATGCTGCGCTCTTTGGCGGGAAAGTTGGTGCATACATGCCCAGTTTCATTGCTTCTCGAACCATTTCCATAAGATCCAGTTTTGAAAAATCAAAAAGATCATGAATAGCGTCGATAACAAAATACTTAGGTTGCATAATGTCAATTCGATATGGCGTACGGAATACGTCCAGTATATTCATATCAAATCGCTCAGGTTGCGTTGCGGTTAATGCATAGTCTGTTTCGCCAGGAGACGACAAAATACCACCGCCGTAGATCCGAAGTTCACCGTGTTGTCGCATTAGTCCAAACTCAACAGTGAACCAGTATAACCTCGCCAAAAAGACCCTTTCTTCTTTAGTAGCCTGAAGTCCCAACAATCCATATTTATGGGTAAATTCAGAAAAGTCAGGGTTAGTTAACATTGCACAGTGACCAAATATCTCATGGAAAACATCGGGTTCTTGTAGGTAATCAAAATGTTCACGTCGGCGAATAAATGTCGCTACAGGAAACTTTTTGTCCGCCAACAACTGAAAGAATTTTTCAAAATTAATCAATGCCGGCACTTCAGCACATTGCCAACCTGTTGTTTCGAGTAAAACTTTACTCACGTCGTTTAATTGCGGAACACGGTCTGTTGGTAACTGTAATTTATCTAAACCGGCAAAAAACTCATCACAGGCTTTGCCTTCAATGCACGACATTTGTCGCGCCATTAGTTCTGACCAAATTTGATTTTCTTCGTCTGTCCAATTAATAAAACCGGTTTCGTCCGACTGCTTAGAAACGTAACTTGATTGTTTGCTCATGATTAACTGCACCCTAATACAGTTGCACTTGGTGTTACCATTCGTGCTTCGTTAATTTTGTTTAATGCTTGGTTCAAATCGGCGATTAAGTCGTCTGCGTGCTCTAGCCCAACTGAAATGCGAATAAGGCCATCGCTAATTCCAGCGGCCAAACGCTCCTCTTGGGTATACGGTGAATGTGTCATAGATGCCGGGTGTTGGATTAGAGATTCAGCGTCCCCTAGACTCACGGCTATTGAAAATAATTCGACTGAATTAATAAAATGAGCACCTTCTTCAAGATTTGCATTAAGTTCAAAACCCACAACGCCACCGGCTCCTCGCATTTGTTTACCCAGATATTTATGCCCAGAATGCGATGGCAATCCCGGATAATAAACTTTTGACACTAATGGATGTTGCTCTAAGAATTCAGCTAACTTCTGACCATTTGTACAATGACGGTCCATTCTTACTGGCAAGGTTTTCAGACCTCTTAATATTAACCATGCATCGTGTGGGCTAATTGTGCCACCAATGTCTTTTAGAATGGTTAGTTTTATAGTTTCAATATGCTCAGCGCTGCCAACAATAATTCCCGCAACCACATCACCGTGACCGTTTAAGTATTTTGTTGCACTGTGGATCACTATGTTGATGCCAAAATCCACCGGGGTTTGAAGCACTGGAGACATAAACGTACTGTCGACAATCGAAATGAGATCGTACTCTAAGCAAAACGCGCCAATTTTAGCCAGATCTAACACTTCTAAATTTGGATTGATTGGAGTTTCCGCAAATAACATTTTGGTATTTGGTTTTAATGCGGGCAATAAGTTTGCATCATCGGTCATATCAACAAAGGTAACCTCAATACCAAATTTAGGCAGTTGATGATTAAATAATGCAAATGAACAACCGTAAATGGCTTTTGATACAATTACGTGGTCACCCGCTTGCAGAAAACTCAACACCGCACCTGACACCGCTGCCATACCAGTCGCTGTTGCTGCTGCATCTTCCATTTTTTCCATCGCTGCCATTTTTAATTCAAGCTCGCGCGTGGTTGGATTGCCTAATCTGGTATATATATAGCCTTCTTCTTCACCAGCAAAACGTCTCGCCCCCTGCTCCGCGCTTTCAAATACAAAGGTTGAGGTCTGATATAAAGGCGTAGTTAGCGCTCCCTGATGGGCACCTTTCACTTTGCCAGCGTGAATACATAGGGTTTCAATATTATTATTATTCGCTTTGACGCTCATGTTCTGCCTCTAATAAAAACGGCCCAAAACTGGGCAACGCTTTTGTCACATCGATTCAATCGTGATTAAAGTCCGAACTTTGCAAAAAAATGAGTAGAGTTAATAATCTAATTTGAAAATAGTTACCTCACCCAATGTAATAATTACGTTACACCACACTTACTATTTAGATTAAATTCAGGTGCTTACACAAATAAAACATTACGTCCGGTTAGGTTTTGGTGGTATTTCCATAACAAAAGTCGTTATGCCGAATAGCAGGAAAAGTCATGCCGAGTGCAGAGGCCGTTCATAGTTTGCTTTCAATTGGCTCATAATTTCAGAACAAAAAACGTCATCCCAAATACACAGAAATACCGTCATCCCAATTAAACAGAAAAAACGTCATCCCAAAAGAGCCACGGCGATATTAGGGATCTCCAACCAAGTGCAGAGGAAGTTCATAGTTTGCCTTGCAGGCTGCGCCTTTCTTTGCCTTGCAGGCGGCTGTTTCGACTGCGTCGACCATACTTTTTGCAACAGCCCGAAAAGTAGGCAAAAAGGCCGCTTTCGGCTAAATCCCTAATCCTTATTTAAGATTTATAGTATCGTCGAAGACGGAATATACGCACATCCCTATGCACATTCCTTGCAACGGCGTCCCTGCCGTTCACTTCGAGATATAAACCTCAACTAAGGGGGATTTAAACGAAGGAAAATGTAGCCTGAACTTTCGGTGTGATAAATCTTTGTTTTAAAGAAAAAACGTCATCCCAAAAGAGCCAAAGCGATATTAGGGATCTCCAACCCAGTGCAGAGGAAGTTCATAGTTTGCCTTGCAGGCTGCGCCTTTCTTTGCCTTGCAGGCAGCTATTTCGACTGCGTCGACCATACTTTTTGCAACAGCCCCAAAAGTAGGCAAAAAGGCCGCTTTCGGCTAAATCCCTAATCCTTATTTAAGATTTATATTATCGTCGAAGACGGAATGTAATTTCGTCCATGGTTCGTCTGACGTACATCCATGTACTGACGAATTCCCTTCGTCCATGAAGTGAAAACATTCCTTGCAACGGCGTCCCTGCCGTTCACTTCGAGATATAAATCTCTACTAAGGGGGATTTAGACGAAGGTAAATGTTGCCTGAACTTTAGGTGTAACAACGTATTGCTTTAGTGAAAATAATCATTCCAAATCAACAGAAAAAACCCGTCATTCCAAAAGAGCGGAGCGATATTAGGGATCTCCAACCAAGTGCAGAGGAAGTTCATAATCCAACTTCAATCAGCTCATAATTTCAGAACAAAAAACGTCATTCCAAAAGAGCGAAGCGATATTTGGAACCTCCAACCAAGTGCAGAGGAAGTTCATAATCCAACTTCAATCAGCTCAAAAGTCCAGAACAAAAAACGTCATTCCAAAAGAGCGGAGCGATATTTGGAACCTCCAACCAAGTGCAGAGGAAGTTCATAATTCGCTTTTAATCAGCTCATAATTTCAGAACAAAAAACGTCATTCCAAAAGAGCGGAGCGATATTTGGAACCTCCAACCAAGTGCAGAGGAAGTTCATAATCCAACTTCAATCAGCTCATAATTTCAGAACAAAAAACGTCATCCCAAAAGAGCCACGGCGATATTAGGGATCTCCAACCAAGTGCAGAGGAAGTTCATAGTTCGCTTTCAGTTGATGTGACTGAACTTCAGGTACAAAAAAATGGCCCTTAGGCCATTTCTTAAATTGTGAATATCTTGGTTGTTACTACAAACGATTAATTTCTCGTTTCAATGTATATTCATTCGAAGTAACGTAACCTTCCATATTGCGAACTCGGCGTTCGATTCCTTCAAACTGTCTCGCAATGTCTCTAAAAGCTTGTTTTGGTGGTTCTCCTGACTGCCAAACTTTACTTTTAACTTCTACGGCTCGGTCGATGTCTTCATTTTCATCAAAACGGTGCCATTGGTCTTGAGCTTGTTTTAAGCCAACCTTGCGTCTTGAAACCGTGCCGTCTTTGTCTAAAATAAACCAACACGCGACATAAGCGATAAAAAAGAACCCGCCTGAGAAGACTAAACCACTAAACCAGACTATTCTGACTAACCATGGTTCCATTCCGGTGTATTCTGCAACACCAGCACAAACGCCGGCTATTTTACCTTTGCTAGGAATACGATTTAGCTGTTTATTTGATTTAGTCATACCCTACTCCTAAGCGTTTTTGTTGCGCCAATCAGGCGCTTCTACGTCTAATATTGACTCTAATGTTTTAACTCGTTCACCCAATATTTCGGCTTTTCGTGCTAACTCATGCAGTTCAACAATTTCGTTCTCATTTAATCCCTGGCCAACCTGCTTTTTACTTCTGTAATGCATAATTAGCCAAATCGGTGCGACAAAGATCATGAAGATGATAATTGGCGCGATTAAAATTCCGACTACGTCGCTCATAAATTACTCCCCAAAGACTCTATTAGTCTTTCTTCGCTTTTTTCATTTTAGCTTTAAGCGCTTCAAGTTCACTGTTCACTTTATCTGACGATTCTAACTCAGCAAACTCGTCTGCTAATGACTTGTTACCTAAATCGTAAGACTCAACTTCAGCTTCCAAATTATCAATTTTACGTTCGTATTGTTCAAATCGAGACAATGCGTCGTTAATTTTGCCACTGTTCAGTTTAGTTTTCACATTCAAACGTGAACTGGCTGTTTTGCCGCGCATCAAGATTGTTTTTTGACGTGCTTTGGCATCTTCAAGTTTAGTTTGCAACTGACCAATTTCATCTTTAAGACGATTAACCTGTTCGTCTAGCGACTCTAAGTCATGGTCTAACATAGCCACATTTTCTTCACAACGTTGACGTTCAGACAATGCTTGACGAGCAAGGTCTTCGCGGTCTTTAAACAAAGCTAATTCCGCTTTAGACTGCCAATCTGCCGTTTCGGCTTTCAGTCTGTCGATGCGTCTTACCACATCTTTTTTGTCGGCTAAAGTGCGTGCTGAAGAAGAGCGAACTTCGACTAACGTGTCTTCCATTTCCTGAATGATCAACCGGACCATTTTTTCCGGATCTTCAGCTTTATCTAAAAGTGAATTAATATTTGCGTTCACAATGTCTGCAAAGCGAGAAAAAATACCCATAATACGTACCTCATTTATAAAGACTTGTTATCAAGTTGGGGTAATACATTCAGATATCCTGCCACTTTTTACAGAAGTTGTAACCCGATGTTTTATAATAATTTTTATTTTCTTTAGGGAAAACTTTAAGTTTTGTTGTTTTTAAAATACACTAACAATTAGTCATTTTAACCAAGTGTTGCATTATGAGCCAATTCAGAAACAAAGATAATCTAATCGGACAAGCCAATAGTTTTTTAGAAGTATTAGAAAAAGTATCGCAACTTGCCCCTTTGAATAAACCTGTTCTTATTATAGGTGAACGGGGAACCGGTAAAGAGTTAATCGCAGCTCGCTTGCATTACCTTTCACAACGTTGGGACCAAAACTACGTTACCCTTAACTGTGCAGCCTTAAATGAGAACCTATTAGAAAGTGAATTGTTTGGTCATGAATCCGGCGCATTTACCGGTGCAGGAAAACGACACGAAGGGCGATTTGAACGTGCCAACAGCGGTACGTTGTTTTTAGACGAGTTAGCGAACACTTCCGGCTTAGTGCAAGAGAAGTTACTTCGAGTTATAGAATACGGCGAATTTGAACGCGTCGGGGGCACTAAAACAGTAAAAATTGATACACGCTTGGTGTGTGCTACCAATGAAGACTTACCGGCATTAGCTGAGTCGGGTGAGTTTCGCTCTGACTTACTAGACCGTTTAGCGTTTGATGTAATCACCTTGCCTCCACTGCGTGAACGATATGAAGATATTATGGTGCTCGCTGAACATTTTGCCATCTCTATGGTAAAAGAACTGGGTTGGGAGCTATTTAGTGGTTTCTCTCGTCGAGCCAAAGAGTTACTATTAGACTATCATTGGCCTGGTAATGTACGAGAGTTAAAAAACGTGGTTGAACGTAGTGTTTATCGCTCAGCAAATCCCCATGTACCTGTACATGAAATTGTCTTAGACCCATTTGATAGTCCGTATCGTCCTGAAAAACGTATCAAGACACAAGACCGTCAGTCGGCGCCTCAAGTAATTAAAGAAATCGTTAACATATCAGCGAACGATACAGTTGACCAACCCCCTGTCGCAACCAAGCCTCAGCACACGTTCCCGCTTAATTTCAAAGATGCGAGTCAAGAATTTGAAGTGGATTTAATCACAACCGCCCTTTCTCATTGCCAATACAATCAGAAAAAGACCGCCGAGCAACTTGAAGTCACCTATCATCAATTACGTGGTTATCTTAAAAAATACAATTTATTGGATAAAAATTCCGATGATTAAAGCAGTTTTGGCCCATGTAGTAACAAGTGGCAATTACAAACGACTGTGGTTGTTATTGTTTTGTAATTTACTATACGCCTGCGGCCAATACGATGACTCTAAATTAGCAGCTAAAACCTTATTATATTGTAGCGAAGGCTCACCAGAGACTTTTAATCCACAACTTGTAACTTCTGGTACAACAATAGACGCTGTATCCCAGCAAATATACAATCGTTTAGTTAAAATTGATCCCACCAATGGCCGAGTTGTTTCAGACATTGCACGTAAAGTTATCGTTTCTAGCGACGCAATGCGATACCGATTTTACCTACGAAAAGGAGTGGAATTTCACACCACCAATTACTTTACGCCAACACGAACGTTAACCAGTGAAGATGTGTTGTTTACCTTTTCTCGCATATTGCACCAAGACCATCCTTATCACGATGTTGGCGGGGGCCAGTACCCATTTTTTGAAGGCATCGGCCTCAGTGACTTAATTGAACAAATCATCGTGGTAGACGATTTAACTATCGAATTTCGATTAGTTGATCCCCAGGCATCCTTCTTAGCTAACATGGCCACGGATTTTGCAGTTATATTGTCGGCTGAGTATGGAGAACAATTGCAAGCAGCTGAAAATAAGGACCAAATTGATACCAAACCAATTGGAACCGGTCCGTTTAAGTTTGTGCAATATGACCGTGACCACCACATTCGCTATCATGCCCACGAAAAATATTGGCAAACCGCCAGCGAATTACAGCAAATCATTTTTGATATCACGCCTAACAACAGTTCACGCTTAGCAAAACTACTAACCGGTGAATGTGATGTTATGGGTTACCCTACGGCGTCTGATGTCGGTTATTTACATAGTAAAAAAGGCATAGATATTGTTGAAACGACGTCTATGAATGTCAGTTACTGGGCTTTTAATACCAATGTACCACCATTTGATAACGCCAATGTGCGCAAGGCGCTAAGCTACATTGTTGACCGAGAAGCTATTATCGACGCCGTTTATTTTGATTTAGCTGAACCCGCAAATAGTTTGGTTCCGCCAACGTCGTGGGCCTATGACAATACAAACTACGTCCGTCCTTTTTCACTTGAGAAAGCCAAAGAGTTGTTAGCTCAAGAAGGCTATGAAGATGGTTTTGAAATGGATATTTGGGCTATGCCTGTTCAACGTGTTTACAATCCAAATGCGGGGAAAATGGCAGAAATTCTCCAGCAAAATTTGGCTAAAATTAACATAACAGCAAACATCATCACCTACGACTGGGGGACCTTTCGTAAGCGATTAGCAAAAGGTGAGCATGATTCGGTATTAATTGGTTGGCTAGCTGACAACTCAGATCCGGACAACTTTTATCGTCCGCTGCTAAGTTGTGCATCGGCTTCTTCTGGCTCAAATCGGAGCGGCTGGTGTAATGATGAATTTGACCGCAATATTATAAGTGCGCTGTCGATAACAGACCACGACACACGAAAAGCCTATTACCAAGCCGCGGAAGCTGTGTTATTCGAACATTCGCCATTGGTTCCAATTGCCCATGCCGTGAGACATAAAGTGCACAGAGATTACATTAAACAAGTTAATATTAACCCTTATGGCGGCATTGATTTTTCAAAAGCCGTTAAGAAGGTGAAATAATGTTTAATTACGTTTATCGCAAAGTTTGGCTACTATTTTTTATTACATTCGCAGTTTTTACGTTTGTATTTTCCCTTAATTATATGTTTCCCGGCGATGTACTAAGTAATATGACCGGCATTGGAGAAATCCCCGCCGAAGAATACACCGAACTAGCTCGTATCTATAAACTCGACCAAAACGTTATTGTTCAATACTTCTATTTCTTAATTCGAATGTTTGACGGTAATTGGGGCCAGTCTTTCACCAATGGCACCAGTATATTTGATCAGGTATTTAACGCCCTACCCGCGACCATTGAACTCGCGACCTTTGCATTAATCTATAGCTTTATCGTTGCAATACCTTTAGGTATTTTAGCGTCGTCAGAGACAAAACCGTGGTTAGATAAATCCATCTTGGCTATGTCGATATTTGGGTTTTCCATGCCTATATTTTGGTTAGCTTTGTTAATGATTTTGGTTTTTTCAATTAATTTAGGCTGGTTTCCCATCTCAGGGCGTCTAAGTTTAGTTTATGACATTCCAACCGTAACCGGGTTTATGATCATCGACATATTGCTATCTGATGTGAGTTATAAACGCGAAGCCCTAGGTGACGCGGTTAACCACCTAGCAATCCCTACATTTGTTCTTGCTGCTTACCCAACAACCGTCTTGATACGAACAACACGCCAGTCAATGAAAAACGTGATGAACACCAGTTATGTGAAAGCCGCTAGAGCAAAAGGTTTGTCTCATATACAAGTGTTGCGACGACATGGTTTACGAAATGGTTTGTTGCCCGTTATTCAAATGATGGGGCTGCACTTTGGTACTTTGATCACGCTTGCTATGGTCACCGAAGTTATTTTTTCCTGGCCTGGTGTTGGTTTATGGCTCGTCGATGCAATTCATCAACGTGATTACCCAGCAATACAAGGTGGTATTTTAGCGATGTCAGGGATGGTCTTTGTCGCCACTATCTTATTTGATGTTATTTATATGATTTTTGACCCATTGGCGAGAAGACACGGTTATGGAAAAATTTAGATTTTTTACGAGTCCTAACAACTCGTCGCCAATCCACCAATTATGGCGCTTGTTTAAAAGTAATCACTTTTCTCTCGTTGCAGCTTGGTTATTTTTGTTTTTTATTCTAGTCGCAATATTTGCGCCTATGCTTGCCCCCTACTCACCATTTGCACAGCATCCTGAGTCATTGCTCACCCCACCAGCGTGGCACCCAGATGGGACCATAGCGTTTCCGTTTGGAACCGACGCACTAGGCCGAGATATCTTTACTCGGGTATTGTACGGATTAGGGTTTTCATTCGGATTGGCCATAGTTTCTGTTTTTATGGCGCTAACGTTAGGGGTACTCATTGGTGTATTCGCAGGTTTTAGTAAAGGTATTCGCTCTAGTTTTTTAAACCACATTTTGGACATCGCGCTAACAATGCCTTCGTTACTCATTGCCATAGTTATTGTCGCAATATTAGGTCCCGGGATCGCTAATACGTTTTGGGCCGTTGTACTCGCGATGCTACCGCAGTTTATTCATCACATTCGCACTGAAGTCGCAGAGCTCTTAAATAAAGATTTTATTATTGCCTATAAGCTTGATGGCGCCAAACCTTCACATTTATTTTATTACGCTTTGTTACCAAATTTGGTTGAAAACATCATCATATTTTCAACCATGGCGATTTCTTCGGCCATTCTCGACATAGCCGTTTTAGGCTTTATTGGAATTGGCGCACAATCGCCAGAACCAGAACTTGGCACTATGGTGTCGGATAGCTTAGACGTATTTTATTTGAATCCATGGACAGTCATGTTACCGGGTTTATTGCTATTCCTTTGTATTTTATCCACTAACATCGTTGGTGATGGTTTGAGGCATGCGTTAAAAGAACGCCGGCTTCAATAGGGAACCAAATGCGCTTACTTGATATTAGAAATCTTAACATTGAACTAAAGACCAACGACGAAACAATTAAAGCCGTTGAGTCTGCCAATTTCTCCATGAAAATGGGTGAAGTCAGTGGCCTAATTGGTGAATCTGGCTCGGGCAAAAGTTTAATTGCTAAAGCGCTTGTTGGCGTATTAAACAACCGTTGGAATGTCACCGCTGACCGCCTGCATTTTATGGGCGAAGATTTAAACCGAATGACTGAACAAAAGCGACGAAAGATCATTAGCTCCAACATTGCTATTGTCTATCAAGAACCCCGCAGATGTTTAGACCCAACTGCCGATATCTTTTCACAAATGGAAGAGTCACTGCCGGAATACGAGTTTAAAGGCTGGTTTAACGCTAATAAAGTTCATAGGTTAAAACGGTGCATCAACTTGCTTCATAAAGTAGGCATTAAAGATCATAATGCAGTATTTAATAGCTATCCGCACATGCTATCGGAAGGTGTCTGTCAAAAGATAATGATCGCGATGGCCATTGCCAAAGAACCTAAATTGCTCATTGCAGACGAGCCAACTACCGCGCTGGAAAGCTCAACTTCATTGCAAGTGATTAAGCTGTTAAAAAGCCTTAATCAACTGAAAGACATGGCGATGATTTTTATTACACACAACTTGAGTTCAATCACCAGTTGGGCCGATAGTATTAATGTTATGTACTGTGGCCAATTAATTGAAAGTGGCCCGACAAATAAAGTTTTGTCGTCTCCAAAACATCCCTATACAAAAGCCCTATTTGACAGTGAACCTGATTTTCAGGATCACGAATATAATATTCGCAAAAAATTATATACGCTCAAAGGAACAATTCCTACATTGCAGCATTTACCTATTGGCTGTCGCTTAGGTCCACGTTGCCCCAATGCCCAAAAAGCCTGCGTAACTATGCCAGAACAAGTTAAGTTAAAAGGTCAGTACTTTAGGTGTCACCACCCTTTGATTGGAGACAGCAAATGACGGCTCCGATATTTTCGATTTTGAACATTAGCAAGTGTTACAAAGACAAATCTCACTGGTTGAAAAAGGGTAAAGATAAAACCATTGGGCCGATTAGTTTTCATTTATTCCCTGGTGAAACATTGGCGATTATTGGTGAAGCGGGTTCTGGTAAAAGCACCATAGCTCGATTATTAGCAGGTGCAGAACAACCAGATACTGGGCAATTATTTCACCATGTAGACGTGGTTAAGTGGGATGACTCTAAGTTCTTTTGCCAAAATATTCGGATGATATTTCAGGACGCCCAAAAGTCCCTTAACCCTACGGTTCCTATAGGCAATCAACTTGAACAACCTTTGCTCTTTAATACAACATTAGATAAAGCACAGCGTCGTGAAAAAATATTACAAGCACTTAGAATGGTAGGCTTGTTACCAGAACACGCGGACTATTACCCACACATGTTTTCAGGGGGCCAAGCACAGCGGATTGGCATAGCACGCGCGTTAATTTTAGATCCTAAAGTCGTAATTATAGATGAAGCACTCGCACCGCTCGATCCGTCATTGAGGGCGCAGGTTATAAACTTATTATTAGATTTACAGCAAACTCACAAACTGACCTATGTATTAATATCTCACCAAATCTCTCTGATTAAGTACCTAAGCGATAGAATTATTGTAATGGATGATGGACAGATAATTGAGCAAGGTCACACTGAGGACGTTTTCACAGACCCTCAACATGCAAAAACAAGAAAGCTACTGACGTCGTTAGATATGTAGACGCGGGGCTTGTGCCTTGCAGGCTGTGTCTTTCTTTGCCCTGCGGGCGGCTATTTCGACTGCGTCGACCATACTTTTTGCAACAGCCAAAATCAACAGAAAAAACCGTCATCCCAACTACCAGAAAAACGTCATCCCAAAAGAGCCACAGCGATATTAGGGAGCTCCAACCAAGTGCAGAGGAATGTCATAGTTCGCCTTGCAGGCTGCGCCTTTCTTTGCCTTGCAGGCAGCTATTTCGACTGCGTCGACCATACTTTTTGCAACAGCCCCAAAAGTAGGCAAAAAGGCCGCTTTCGGCCAAATCCCTAATCCTTAGGTAAGATTTATATTATCGTCGAAGACGGAATGTACGTAAATCCCTATACACATTCCTTGCAACGGCGTCCCTGCCGTTCACTTCGAGATATAAATCTCAACTAAGGGGAATTTAGACGAAGGGGGATGTAGCCTGAACTTTAAGTGTTATAGCATGTTGTTTTGAATAAAACCGTCATTCCAAATCAATAGAAAAAACGTCATCCCAAAAGAGCCACAGCGATATTAGGGAGCTCCAACCAAGTGCAGAGGAATGTCATAATTTGCTTTCAATTGGCTCATAATTTCAGAAAAAAACGTCATCCCAAAAGAGCCACGGCGATATTTGGGATCTCCAACCAAGTTCAGAGGAATGCCATAATTTGCTTTCAATTGGCTCATAATTTCAGAAAGAAAAACGTCATTCCAAAAGAGCGGAGCGATATTTGGAACCTCCTACAGAGTGCTGAGGAAGTTCATAATCCATCTTCAATTGGCTGATAGTAATCAGAATAAAAACCGTCATTCCCAAAGCTTGTAATATAAGTCAGCCACAGCGATATTAGGGATCTCCAACCAAATGCAGAGGAAGTTATAAATATCAGCAACTCTGACCCCACTGGTCCTTCTTTTCCAACAGAAACTTACGCGTAGTAACGTTCGACGGCGGTGATCAGTTTTGGTAAGTCTTGTTTTGGTAAAAGATTTATGCCTGCAGCCGCAGCTCGGCCACCGCCGGTTTCGAATGTGGCGCAAATATCACCGGCCCCTGTTTTGTTATTCAGCGGTGCTCGCAGACTAATGAGATAATGAGCGTCATCTACTACCGTTACCACTATGTGGGCCGTATCAGGGCTTTCATTAGCTAAATGATTCCCGTAAGTTCCGCTAATTCTTCTGCTCCATGCAGCATCTTCTAATAATACGGCCTTAGCCAGTTCTGATTCGTGCAATACGTCTGCAGACAGCGCTTGATTAAAATCAGAATCGAATGCATTTTTTAACGTATGAAAGGCTGAACTTGGATCTTTAATGCAGTCGAACGGTGATGAGTATTGAACAAGTTGCTTGAATAAGTCGGCGGGATGAAACGCTAAATCGTCGGTAGTTGCACCATAACCATTATAATTGACCAAGGTGCCCAATTCTTTTAACTGTTCAACTTGCTCGGCCGAATAGCCTTGCTTTTTACAAAGCTCGGTGGCCACTTTTATTAAGTTGTCACCAAACGCTGCCGTGATAGCCCAATCATGAAACTGTCCTGCTAGCAAGTTGTCAACTATCAAAGCAGTGCATGTGTTTGCGTCAAGATCGATATGGGCGTTAAGGTTCACCACATTTGGTATTTCGCCAGACCTATGATGGTCACTATACATTACCGATGCACCGGTTTTTAAAACCGCATGTAACGCGTCTGCGTTTTTTTCCATCGAAATATCTAGGATAGTAACGCTAGAATGCTCATTAATAGCCGCAATCGGAATTTGTTTTACAAGAGCAATATCACGTTTAATTCCAGTGATAAGCTCTGCTTGTTTAGGCGCAGCTAAACGCAATTGAACAAGTGAAATAATCCCGTCGGCGTCACCATTAAATACATCGAAATTGGTCATATTATTTTTCTTATTTTATTCTTTAGCGACTAATCTATTAAGCCAAGTTCAACAAGCTTAGCTACAACTTCGTCCGCGCAGGCTTCGATAGATTTATTTGCCGTTTTCAAATGCACTTCTGGTGATTCAGGTATGTCATACGCAGAGTCGATACCAGTAAAGTTTTTAATTTCACCATTACGTGCTTTTTTGTATAAGCCCTTCGGGTCACGTTGTTCACAGATTTCAATTGGTGTATCGATAAACACTTCAACAAACTTATCCGCTGGCAACTGATCTCTAACCATCTTACGGTCAGATGCAAATGGCGAAATAAAAGCAGTGGAAACCAATAAGCCGGAATCAACAAACAATTTGCTAACTTCGCCTATTCGACGAATATTTTCAACACGGTCTTTGTCACTAAACGTTAAATCACCATTAAGGCCATGGCGGACGTTATCACCGTCTAGCACATAGGTATGGCAGCCTCGTTCGAATAATTTTTGATCAACCGCATTGGCCACTGTCGACTTACCGCTACCACTTAACCCCGTATACCAAAGTACAGCAGATTTGTGACCATTAGCTTCTGAACGTTGTACCGCCGAAATACTTTGTAAGTGCCATACAACATTAGAGGAAACAGCGGCGTCCGCTTTTAAATTTGTCATTGTTTTTGTCCTTAATAAATCCGTCTGTGGCACTTGCCTAATAAATTGTTTGATTAGTCGATGCTAAAGACTAAATGAGAGTTATCTTATTTAATGTGCTTAACTCTTTAACTGGCTCATAACCACGAATAAACAAGATTGTACCTAAACAAATTCCTTTTGCACTTAATTGACGCCTGATATTGCGGCTTTAGAAAGAAAATATTGTGCTTAATTATTCTAAAATAAAAAGTCTAAACAGATTAGATTTATAGACTAAATAAAACGAAGTTAATTACTTGGGGTAACTTCGTTAAACAGCGCGCCGATGGCGGTTCTAGATATCACCGTGGCGTGGCTATTTTTACGGACTTTGGAATGAGGTTATTTCTATATTACTCGTCATCTCAAAATCGCGAAGCGATATTTGAGATCTCCTTCAAAGTACTGAGGATGTTTTGTTGTACTGATTACTTTGAGCCAATTTAAGGCGAATTATGAACTTCCTCTGCACTCGGTTGGAGGTTCCAAATATCGCCTTGGCTAGACTAATTTTACAAGCTAGGGTATGACGTTTTCTGTTCTGAAATTTTGAGCCAATTGAAAGCGAACTATGAACTTCCTCTGCACTCGGTTGGAGATCCTGAATATCGCTTAGGCTCTTTTAGGATGACAGTTTTTCTGGTAGCTGGAATGACGTTTTCTGTTTTGTTCTGAAGGTGGTTTTTGTTTAAAACAACGCGTTATTACACCTAAAGTTCAGGCAACATTTTCCTTCGTTTAAATCCCCCTTAGTTGAGATTTATATCTCGAAGTGAACGGCAGGGACGCCGTTGCAAGGAATGTGCATAGGGATGTGCGTATATTCCGTCTTCGACGATAATATAAATCTTAAATAAGGATTAG
The DNA here is from genome assembly GCF_030548245.1 of Psychrosphaera sp. 1_MG-2023. Lineage (NCBI taxonomy): Bacteria > Pseudomonadati > Pseudomonadota > Gammaproteobacteria > Alteromonadales > Pseudoalteromonadaceae > Psychrosphaera > Psychrosphaera sp. 1_MG-2023. Next base: position 165,073 of record NZ_JAUORW010000010.1, on the reverse strand, counting down.
GGATTTAGCCGAAAGCGGCCTTTTTGCCTACTTTTGGGGCTGTTGCAAAAAGTATGGTCGACGCAGTCGAAATAGCTGCCTGTAGGGTGAATTATGAGCTTCCTCTGCACTCGGTTGGAGATCCCTAATATCGCCGTGGCTCTTTTGGGATGACGTTTTTTATTCTGATTACTATTAGCCAATTTAAGGCGAACTATGAACTCCCTCTGCACTTGGTTGGAGATCCCTAATATCGCTAGGGCTCTTTTGGGATGACGTTTTTTCTATTGATTTGGAATGACGGTTTTATTCAAAACAACATGCTATAACACTTAAAGTTCAGGCTACATCCCCCTTCGTTTAAATCTCCCTTAGTTGAGATTTATATCTCGAAGTGAACGGCAGGGACGCCGTTGCAAGGAATGTGCATAGGGATGTGCGTACATTCCGTCTTCGACGATAATATAAATCTTAAATAAGGATTAGGGATTTAGCCGAAAGCGGCCTTTTTGCCTACTTTTGGGGCTGTTGCAAAAAGTATGGTCGACGCAGTCGAAACAGCCGCCCGCAGGGTGAATTATGAAATTCCTCTGCACTCGGTTGGAGATCCCTAATATCGCTTTGGCTAGACTAATTTTACAAGCTAGGGGATGACGGTTTTTATTCTGATTACTATTAGCCAATTGAAAGCGAACTATGAACTTCCTCTACACTTGGTTGGAGATCCCTAATATCGCCGTGGCTGATTAACTTTACAAGCTACGGGGATAACGTTTTTCTGTTTAGTTGGATGATGGTTTGTTCAGATTATTTGAGCAAACTGAAAGTGGAAGAAAAACTTCACCACACGAGTTGGTTTAATTTGATAGATGAAAATTTGTCATTTAACTTTAAATTAGAAATGGTACAGTATTGACACGTGAATAATTTTCTTTCGAAGAATTAATTCGACGCAATTATGTTAGGCGCTTTGTAGTGAAGGGGTAGCTTCAGCAGAGCCCAAATGATTGGGTGTTTAACTTTATGTTTCAACTTACCTCACGGAATTGAATACATTTTGTTAGTGACACTACATTCATTAACACATGATTTTAATTAAACATTGAACTAGGACATTTAAGGAACTTCAATGAAAAAAGTAATAAAAGCAATTATCCCAGTAGCAGGTTTAGGTACACGTATGTTGCCTGCGTCTAAAGCGATACCAAAAGAAATGCTCCCTGTAGCAGACAAACCCATTATTCAGTATGTTGTGCAGGAAATTATCGCTGCCGGTATTAAGGAAATAGTACTGGTAACCCACTCTTCAAAGAACAGTATCGAAAATCACTTCGATAAAAGTTTTGAACTTGAGTCTATTTTAGAGAAACGAGTAAAACGTCAGTTACTCGAAGAAGTACAAAAAATCTGTCCAAAAGACGTCACAATCATGCACGTACGCCAAGGTGAAGCAAAAGGTTTAGGTCACGCCATCGCCTGTGCTCGTCCACTCGTTGGCAACAACCCATTTGCAGTTGTTTTACCAGACGTAATGATCAATGACTATGATTCAAATTTGAAAAAAGACAACTTAGCAGAAATGATTAGGTTGTTTGAAGAAACCAAAGCCAGTCAGGTTATGGTTGATGAAGTACCAGAACAAGATGTGAGTAAATACGGCATTGCAGATATCGACGGCCAAGCAATAAAATCTGGCGAGTCAAAAACAATGAGTGCTATGGTCGAAAAACCCGATATAGAAGATGCCCCATCTAACTTAGCAGTTGTTGGCCGTTATGTATTATCAGCTGATATTTGGGATATTTTAGAAAAAACCCCTATCGGCGCCGGCGATGAAATTCAGTTGACCGATGCAATTGCAACGTTAATGGATTGGGAAACGGTTAATGCTTACCTGATGAAAGGCAGCTACCACGACTGCGGTGATAAGCTCGGTTACATGCAAGCCTTTGTTGAGTACAGCATGCGACATAATGTGCTTGGTGAAGACTTTAAGGCTTACTTAAAAACAATTAAATAATACTAAAATTTTCTAACCCCCATACATTGATATAAAAAGCCTTGCTTGATATTTGCAAGGCTTTCTTTTCTGAGAATAAAAACAACTCCACCACAATAATTTATTGAATATTTACTTCAAACAGAGAACGCCCAATAGCTATATACCAGACATTATTAAAGTAGAAACTGGTCCCAAGTGAGCTACTCACTTTATGAATTTCACTCTGGGCGTTACTCAAATAACGTTCATTCCCATAAATAAACATTATGTCACCATTTGAAGCTAGAGTTTCAATATAACTATTTGCACCATATGACGTTCTCTGCGTCAAAGTTCCATTTACGTCTCTTGCCCAAATATTTGTTTGACCTAAGTTGCCTAAATCAGTAAACGCAATCCACCCATTATTTACGCTATAATCACTGTTTAATTGCAAACTTCTTTGATTTAGATCTGACAAATAAGTCTCGTGTATTCCATCAAATAAAACACTCGCATAAAACACACCCGAGCAACATTTCTGCATTTTTTGATAAACAAAATTTTTCCCGTCAGTCAACACATATGTATTCCAATAATCAACATCCGCTACTAACGTTGAATTTAAATTGTCTTCGAACTTGACAATGGAATAATGATTATCATACGACCAATATCCAACAACCCCATTAGCTGCAACAGAATTACGCCAATTTCCAGCAGTGTTACTAACTAACGTATTCTGTTTTGACGTTAAATCTCTTAACCATAAATCACTCCCAACACTCCAAATTGCATATCCACCTGAAACATCGAGAGATTTTGCAGAGTTTGGGTGACCAAGGTCAAATAATTGATTGTTATTCCAATCAAAGATTTTAGAGGACAAAACAGTTTCTCCGATCTCCTGAGAAGTATAAATAGCGCCGGTTTGAGTCAAAAAGCTGTGTGAATGAGAAATCATTAAATTTGGTTCAACCTCAACTAAATAACTTTTTTCAGAATTTACATTAGTTATTTTAAGCGTATCCCCGCTATCTAAACTATTCAAAACCAATACTTTTTGTTCATTAAAATCAATTATCTCACCTTCAAAATCTTTAACACGAACAAGGTTAGTTGAGTAATCTACATAAATAGTTCGTTTTTTTGATGTTTTCTGCTTAGAACTATCTATTGCTTCAATATAAAGTAATAGTTGTTGCCCGTCATAACTATATAAATCGATTGGTTCGTCGAATAAGTTGACTCCCGAGGCCAGAACTTTATTTCCAACTCGTATTATTACTTCACAATCACCGATGTCGTCTTCACAAGAAATATTTGGTGAAACCGAACTATCAAAAACGCTATATTCTATAGGCTCAAAAACATTCAACGTAGGTGGATTGTCTAAATTGATACTATGTTCTTTCGAAACCGAACGTCCTCTAATATCAACAGCTTTAACTACTAATTTATATTCTCCTGCTAAAACACCCTTTAAGCTCATTTCGCCTCTAAACAAACCAGAGGAATGGATCAGATTGGTTGTTAAGCCACTCACAGTGGCAGAGACTTCAGAAATGTCTAATTCAGAAGATAACGAAGCTGTAATTAAAAGTCGCTCACCAATTGTTTGATTTTTATTAGGCGTTATTATTTCTAATTTGAGTGGCACAACTTCTATAGTTACTGTTTCTGAGACATAAATACCTTTTGAGTTTAAAACGGTGAGGGTGTAGTCAATTGTAGAGCTCGGAGATACTTTGATAGTAACGCCTGAGTTAATCGCACCTAGCCCATTATCGATACTTCCAGTACCATTAGAAAACTGAGCTGTTAAATATACACTTTGACCAGATATGATAGTAAATTCGGAAGCTGAAAACCTATTGATGGTGGGCTGAAGTACAACTACTGTTATACTTTGCGTTACTGCGACTCCATCGGAATTTGAAACGGTCAATGTGTAAGTCGTTGTTGAACTAGGTGTTACCTCTTTCGATTCCCCAGCAACAATGTTGCCAACTGCATTATTAATCCCTCCCTCGCCATTAATAAAACTTGCTGAAAGTCTAATTGTTTCACCAGCTACAATAGTCTTACTTGATGCCGTAAAACTTTGAATACTTGGTTCAAGTGGTGGGGAATCCGACACACTGCAGGCGTTTAAAAAGAATAAAAGTGTATAAAAGGTTAAAACTCTAAAAATTTGATTTAACTTCATATTGGTCAACATCCTTATTTGGTTAATTATAACTATAATCAACAAATACATTTTAGCCAAAGTTAAAAGCTTCTGCTATAAACTAGAATTCTACCCCGATATTCAACCAAACCAAATTATCTTTAGCTCCGGTTTCCGAGCCAGGACCGCCAATGTCGGTATTTGTGCGTGCCCAACTAATGTTACTGCGAATTGTATAGGCATCAAGTTTATACCCGTAACCAAATCCAAGACTGTACCCCCAGGCCGTATATTCTCTAGCTTGCCTTTGTGCACCTCCATAAAATGAAACAGAATGTTTATTATCAATAAGATAAAACATATCCAATATTTTGAAGTTGAATAACGCAGGGGTATCGCTATTCACAATATTAGGGGCAAAATTGATCGCTGAACCCACACGCCAATTATCGGCGACTGGACGATAAAGCCCAAGTTGTATGTAAGGCCGGACGTCAAATGTTGTATCGTCTATTCCCTTTACGTTTTTGTTAACCGCTTTAAGGCCTGTTTCAATCACAAAACCATAACCTTGGTCAAAAGTAAGAGAAGGTTTAGTTGCAACTTCTAGATTGTTATTTGAATACGTGTTTGAATCAATTTCATTCGCTGATACAACGCCAAATTGAGTCAGAAGTAAAAAATTAAAAATAAACTTAGTTTTGAACAAGCATAAAACATCAACGTACCCCCGAGCTACCTTTTTTATTACGATAGCGGTAATCGGCATTTTTGAAAAAGCGTGTTTTTTATAAAAAGAACTTAGTATCTCCATGTAGCACCTGTTCTCCAACTCGTGTCGTTATAGACGTCTCGTTTAATGCCTAACATCAATTCCAACTGATTAAACGATTGGGGACTTATAGTGACTTGAATATCGTGCAAGTCCACATAGTCATAATTTAACGCCGTTTGATTGGGTGATTTTTTATTGCGATGAAACAAGTATTCAAATCCTAATTCGTACTCGGGTGTTAATAAGTCAATAAGTAATGTTTGAGAAAGCCCAGAAGCGTCCTCAATACCATCTGTATAATTAGTTCCCCAGTGACCTAAACTTACATTATCAACTCTAAATCCTTGCTGATAGATATGATGTCGATGCCAACCACTTTGGTGCTCGGTAACTTCGTAAGTTAAGGATAAAGGCATTGTGCCATATTTAAGAAAAGGTAAATGAATACCGCCAGACACTGCAATATTCCCCAACATGAAATTAGTATGACTCGCGGTATCCTCCCCTGCGATTTCTCCGTAAACATTTATGCTTCCGAAACGTTGCTCTATCGCTAAGGATGCCCTTTGATTGCCAAACTCACACTCTATAACATTCCCTGATTCGCAAGTTACTAACGCTCCGCTATTGTCGCTACCAACAACATCTGAAAATGCCCCCCACACTTGTTCTAAACTTATCGGTTGGCCTCGTCCACCAAATTGAAACGTTCTGTTCAAAGCTATTGTAGTGCCTTTAAAGGGCTGAATACTTAGCTGAGTTGCCAGTACGTATGGCGTCCCTGAGGTAAGCTTCCCTCCTGAGTATATATTATCGTGACGTTCTAAAGACTTCACAAACACGTTGTATTGTAGGTCCCACCAATTTTTAAACGGTATTGGGTTTTTGAGTCCAACTGAAAGTGTGGTTTTTGCATTATTGCTATACAACATTGAACGGGTTTGAAACGGTGATAACCAATCTTGTTTATAGCCCACATCGAGCTGAATGTTGTCATTACCAAAAGATAAATACGTTTCGTAAAAGTTGATGTCTTCAAAACTATTATTTACTATCCCGCCATAAGTAAACGACATCCAATTTGATACTTGATAACTGCCCGTAAACATTGCATGACCATTGCTACTTTCCAACTCGGCGAGTTGGTTCGGAATCACCGTGTCAAATTCGGTGCTTTGCGCCTGTCGTAATTGCAGTTGTGCAAACCCTACCGGCCGCGTTGTTAACTTAGTCAACTCTCGTTCGACTCTAGCACTCAGCTCAGGATATTGATTTTTAGCATGTTTTAATACGTCCTTCACATGGGAAACGGCATATGGCCGTTGCATCGATTGCGTATTAGTGACAATAAAAAGAGCGTGGATATCTTTATTTAACTGGGTCATTTGCATCGGCACATATTGCGTGGCACCAATACTAGGGAAACTCAAACCGAAACAAAGAAAAAATGCGGAAACCAAATGGTATTTACTACAATTAATTCGGTTCTTACTTTTACTTGGGGAATTGTTGTTTATAAAGTTTAATGAGGCTGAATTAAAGAGCCTAGCAAAATGAGAGGACATTGTTTTTTTAGTCGACAACAAAATAGGTTCCAAATTAAAACTAATTTCAAAAAATATAAAAAAGTGCAAAAGTGCAAAAAGCGGAGCTACGCTTTTGCTATTTTTGACAACACATTCATTCAATTTAGCTAAAGCACAGTAAAGTAGAAAAATTCCCTCTGACTTTACTTTCAGTTTCTAAAACGGAAATACTATGGGCAATAACAACAGGACAACCGCACTGTAGGTTATAGACACAGGTATGCCAAATCGAACAAAATCTTTTAACGTGTAATCCCCCGCATTATAAACCATTAAATTGGTTTGATAACCATAGGGACTAATAAAACTGCCACTAGCGGCGAATGCCACTGCCATAACAAACGGTAAATAGCTCACTTGTAAACCAATGGCTACAGAATATGCGATTGGAAATATTAATGCTGCAGCGGCATTGTTTGTGATTAACTCAGTTAACAGTAACGTTGAAAAATAAACAATGACTAGCGCCAAATAAACATTATTTTGGTCAATACCTTCGGCAACTAACTCTGCAATTAGATCTGAAATCCCGACATTATTCAGTGTTGTTGCCAAAGTTAATGCACTTAATACAATCAACCAAATTTCCAAAGGAAAACGTCTTTTTACTTCGTTAATAGTTAATGCACCACAAGCAAACAAAGCGGCCATATAGAAAATAAAACATTTTAACAAGGCAATATCAAAAAGAACGGATGTAGCGATGGCGCCCGCAAATCCGATGACAACACACTTTTCTTTTACCCCGGACAACATAAATTCGAGTTTTTTACCATTAAGGACAAAGAAGTTTTTACTGATGTTTGAACGCGCCGCAAAATCGTTACCGGTTGCTAAAACCAAAAAATCACCTGACTGAATAACAACATCACCTAGTTTACCTGAGACCTGCTCACCTTCTCGTCTAATTGCGACGACAGCGGCGTCAAATCGCGCTCGGAAACCGGCGGTTTTTAACGTTTTGCCAATAACGGCAGAACCTGGCCTAATAACAACCTCAGTAAGATTATCATTGATTAGTCCAGACTCATGGGCAAAAGATGTTAAGCCATCAAACTGATTTAAAGTACCGACTTTAGTGACATCTCCTGTAAAAATTAGCTTGTCACCGGCGTAGATCATATTCTGAGGCGTAACAGGGGTTATCAACCGTCCTTTGCGCACTATTTCAATTAAAAAGAGTGAGTCCAAATTACGTAAACCATTCGCGCTAACCGTTTTGCCAATAAGCAAGGAATCCGGCTGGACTTCAACCTCAACAAAATATCTTGATGCTAATTCTTGTTTAACAACCTTTCCTTCCAGCACACCGGTGCGAAGGTAGATAACTAATAAACAAGCTAAAGACGCGGCTATGCCGACTAAAAAGAAATCAAAAAAGGCAAATCCTGTTTGTCCTTGTTCCAATAACATAGAGTTTACAATTAAGTTTGTTGAGGTGCCGATAAGGGTTAATGTTCCCCCCAAAATAGCGGCATAGGACACAGGTAAAAGCAGTCGATTAGGTGCTAAATATCGATTATTTTTAATCGGACTTAACAATGTTGCTACAACTGCAGTATTATTTAAAAAGGCGGATGACACTAACGTAGTGAATAACGTTCGAAAATACGTTTGAGGTGTAGATTTAACAAAAAGAATTGCAGACAGTCGACGTAAATAGCTGGTTCTCTCAAGTGCAAAACTGCACATTATCAACAACATTAACGTTAACAACCCTTGGTTGGTTGCATTGGCAAGTAATTGTTCGGTTGTGACTAGGTCAAATGCTAGGCAGCTTAATGCTGACGAAACAAAAACACGTTCGCTCGATTTTTGAAAGCGGATTAAGCCAACTATCGTCGCAAAAAATATTAACAACACTGTCCATTGTTCAATAGTCACTATATTTAATAACCTCTAACCATTAGCACTTTTTAATTTAGGCCGTGATAACTTAAAACAGCCGAGCAATTCCGAAACTAGCTTTTGTGTTTAATGAAGTAACATTGTCGTAAAACGTTCCAACTTTTATGCCAACCTTCAATGCGTTTTTACTTTTTACTTTTTACTTTTTACTTTTTGAAGCAAAAACAAAAATGGTACTCAAAAGAGTACCATTTCCTTCCTACTAGACGACAGTTTACTTAAACAAATCGCTAATATCTTTTGCTTCCCAATGAGGGAAATGTTTACGTACTAACGCATTTAATTCTACTTCAAAAGCAGACACATTAGTTACCGCTTTGCTTTCAGAAGCCTGACCTTTCGCAACAATCATCCCAGCACCAATAGTCACATTGGTTAATCTGTCGATAATAATAAATGCACCGGTTCCTTTCACATCTAAATAGTTGTCAAATGCGATTTGATGATTTAAAGATACTTGGCATCGAGCAATTTCGTTCAATTCTAATCGAACGGCTTCGCCGCGTTCCATTGTATTAACGTCAACGGTAAAGTCGATGTTAGAAATAGAACCAGTCGTTTGCTTAGTCGCAAATTTAAAGTCGTATTGTTTATTCGGAACTAACGCCTGTTCAGCCATCCAGATTAAATTAACTTCAACATCGCTGGTGATCTGTGACAAGTTATTAGAATGCACTATGGTATCACCGCGGCTGCAATCAATTTCGTCTTCTAACGTAATTGTCACTGCCATAGGCACAAAAGCCTCGTCGATATTGCCATCAAATGTGACTATTTCTTTTACTTTAGAAGACTTTCCTGATGGTAACACCGTGACTTCATCGCCAACTCTCACGACACCAGATGCTAAGGTTCCACAGAACCCTCTGAAATCAAGATTTGGACGATTGACGTATTGCACAGGCATACGGAAATCTTCAAAGTTAAATGACTCTACAATAGGGGTTGTTTCCAACATTTCCATTAATGTTTTACCGTGATACCAAGAAGATTTCTCAGAACGGTTAACCACGTTATCGCCGTTTAACGCTGATATCGGTGCAAACTGAATATTTTTAATATTTAGTTTATCGGCCAATTCCATATATTGTTTTTTAATGTCTTCATAAACTTCTTCAGAGAAATCCATTAAGTCCATTTTGTTAATTGCAACGATGACATTAGGCAAGCCTAGTAACGATACAATAAAGCTATGACGACGTGTTTGTGTTTGTACACCATAACGCGCATCAATCAAGATAATGGCAAGGTCAGCCGTTGAGGCACCGGTAGCCATATTACGGGTATATTGCTCATGCCCAGGGGTATCTGCAATAATAAACTTACGTTTATCTGTAGAAAAATAGCGATAAGCAACATCAATTGTAATGCCTTGCTCACGCTCTGACTGTAAGCCATCAACCAATAATGCTAAATCAATTTCACCGTCTGTCGTATTAAAACGTTTAGAGTCATTTTGAATTGCAGCGAGTTGGTCTTCAAAGATCATTTTAGAGTCGTGTAGCAATCGACCAATTAACGTACTCTTACCATCATCCACAGAACCACAGGTAATAAAACGCAATAATTCTTTGTTTTCGTGTTGGTGAAGATACTCTTCTATATTTTGTTCAATTAAATCTGACTGATGTGCCATTAGAAGTAGCCCTCCATCTTTTTCTTTTCCATCGATCCGGCTGAATCATGATCTATCATTCGACCTTGGCGCTCCGATGTTTTCGTTAACAACATCTCTTGAATAATCTCAGGTAACGTCGCTGCTTCTGATTCAACCGCACCTGTTAAAGGATAACAACCCAAAGTACGGAAGCGAACCATCTTCATTTCCGGAGTTTCTCCTTCTTCAAGTGGCAATCTTTCATCGTCGACCATAATGTCTACGCCATCACGATTTACTACCGGGCGTTCAGCCGCATAATATAGTGGCACAATATCGATGTTTTCTAAGTATATGTACTGCCATATATCTAACTCAGTCCAGTTTGATAATGGGAATACACGAATGCTCTCCCCTTTATCAACTTTTGAATTAAAGACATTCCACAACTCAGGACGTTGCTTTTTAGGATCCCATGCATGATTTTTATCACGGAATGAATAAATACGTTCTTTGGCTCGGGATTTTTCTTCATCACGACGCGCGCCGCCAAATGCAGCATCATATCCGCCAGCATTCAACGCTTGCTTTAATCCTTGGGTTTTCATGATGTCTGTATGTTTAGAGCTACCATGTACAAATGGATTAATATCCATTGCCAATCCTTCAGGATTTTTATGAACGATTAAATCGAAATCATATTTTTCCGCCATTTTATCGCGGAATTCAATCATCTCTTTAAACTTCCAATTTGTGTCAACGTGCAACAAAGGAAATGGTAATTTCGCTGGGAAAAACGCTTTACGAGCAAGATGCAACATAACTGCAGAATCTTTACCTACAGAATAAAGCATGACTGGATTGTCGAATTCAGCCGCAACTTCACGAATAATGTGAATCGACTCGGCTTCAAGCCGTTTAAGGTGGGTCAGGTTATAATTCATTAAATTACACTCAAAAAAATACCGCTAAAATTAACTAGCGGTATTTAAACCTATTTAATGAAAATTAGTAAGTTCGAATTTGTTAGAACATAGATACAAAACAAATAATAAAAGTACTTTTAATAGGCATTTTTATCTATAAAGCCCTTGAAAACGGTTCCGACTATTATTTTGATATCAAACCAGAGTGACCAATTGCGAATATATTCAAGGTCATATTCGATTCTTTTTTCCATTTTATCAAGTGTATCTGTTTCACCACGCCAGCCATTAATCTGCGCCCAACCAGTAATTCCTGGTTTAACTTTATGACGTAGCATATAACCTTCAATTAAAGAACGATATTCTTCATTATGTGCTACTGCGTGTGGCCTCGGCCCAACAATTGACATCCTACCTTGCAATACGTTCAAAAACTGTGGAAGTTCATCTAAACTTGTCTTCCGAATGAACTGACCTATTGGAGTAAATCGACTATCATTTTTTTTAGCCTGAGTTACTTTATCTCCATTCTCCATAACCATCATTGACCTAAACTTGTAAACCTTTATTGGTTTTCCATCCATCCCATAACGATGTTGCTTAAATACAATTGGACCTTTTGATGTAAATTTAACTGCAAGTGCAATTAAAACAAGAATTGGAGAAATTAAGGCAATAATCAAAATTGAAAAAACTATATCTTCAAGTCGCTTTATTATTGCATTACTGCCGTCGAGTGGTGAATCATAAATACTGATTGTTGGTATTCCACTAACTACATCACTACGTGAGTGCAAAATATTAAACATGAAAATATCAGGTACTAAAAATACAGACGCTGTCGAGTCTGCTAACTCTTTCATTAGCCATTTAATTCTTGTTTCGGCCCTCATTGGGAGTGCTATATAAACCCTATCAATACCGCCTTCTTTGCAATCTCGAATCATCTGTTCCAAACTTCCTAAAGTAGGTAGTTCAGTTTCTTTGTCATCATAATATCCCTTAAAATGCATACCTAATGAAGGGTTTTCAATCATCCGCTGAGCTAAATGTTTTCCTAAGTCACCTGCTCCGGCTACGACAACATTTCGAGTATTATGTCCCTTTATTCGCAAATATCTCAAAAATAATCGCAATACAATTCTATAGCCGTTTAAGGATGCTAACGAAGCAAAAAACCAAAGCGCCTTGACATTATCTTCAGGGGAATATTCAGGAAAAAAGAAAATTAAATTCAAATAGATCAAAGAAGCAGACACAAACCAATGTATTGTTGCTTTTTTTAACTCTTTCAATAAAGACAAACCACGCCACGAAATGTACAAATTATCTAATTCACCTGTGAAGTGAAATATCATGACAGCAACAACAGCTAATGTCGTATGCTCTACGGTCCAATCTCCAGACACGTAATATACTGCCAAAAATAACGAGCTACATATAACAATAATATCTAAAACTCTTTGAGCGATTGATATTAGTGTTTGATTGCCATGTAAAATACCACTTTGCATTATTTTCATTTTCAACAACTATTAGTTACTAGAACTGAATTTATCTTTCAAAATATAAAAAGCGAACTTAATATTAGTTGAAAAATACCGCCAAAACATTCTTCTAGGCTCTTGAATAACCCTATACAACCATTCTAGGCCATATTTCTGCATCCATAAAGGTGCACGACTAACTTTACCTGCAACCACGTCAAATGTACCACCAACTCCCATTACAAAGTTAACGCCTAATTTATCTTTCCATTTATTTATGAAATTTTCTTTTTTAGGGGAGGTAATTGCAACAAACAACAACTTAGCACCAGAACTTTTAATTGTATTTACGACGGACTCTTCATCATCCCAAAAGTAACCGTGGTGAACTCCCGCTACCTTCAAGTCCGGATATTCCTTCAAAACGTTAATTCTTGTTGTCTGAACAACACTATCTGTAGCCCCTAATAGAAAAATAGGGTATCCCTCTTTCTCAGATAGGGCTAATAACTGATAAAACAGATCGACACCAGCTACACGTTCAGGTATTGCATGTCCACAAAATCTTGCCCCTAACACAACCCCTTGACCGTCTATATTAATCAAATCGCATTCTTGGACAGAGTTAAAAAGCTCTTTATCTTTCTGCATGTTTACAAGTTTGGCAACATTGACTACGACATGTTGGAAAACCCCCCCCTTATTTAAGCTTTCCTCAATAACTGAAACAGTTTCCTCCATCGAAATTGAATGCATTTTAGATTTCAAAAATACGATTTCGTTCATTTACACGCCTCTTCTAAAAGATAAAACACCGAAACTAAAAAGAACAATTGCTTCTCCAAATTTTTCTTTCCTAATTGGTGCTCTTCAAATAGGTAATGAACATACTCTTTATCAAATACCGAACAAAAGCTACTTGAGTTCAACAATATTTCCTTAAATGACGCCTCTCCTTTGTCTTTAAACCACTTCTCTGTTGGCGATTTAAATCCCTTTTTCTTCCTATAAACGATTTCATTTGGTAAAACCGTCTCTGCAAACTTTTTGTGAATATACTTACCTTGATAACCTCTAATTTTAAACTTTAAAGGAAGTGATTCTATATAATCAACAAGATCGTTATCTAATAAAGGTACTCTAGCCTCTACTGAAAAATTCATAGATATCTTGTCTGTATAATTCAATAAATCGTCACTTAAATTTCTACGGCAATCATTAGACATCATATTTTCGACGTCTGAGTAACCTAACTTATCAAGTAAATCAACAAAATATTCAGTTACATTATCAACTTCAACACTCTCTATACTTAACAACTTACCTATTTCTTCTTTACTGAAAAGACTATAAAGTTCATTAAACCTAGAGGTTCTATCATGATTTGCTAACGAAGATATTAACTTTGCTACATTTCTATTGTTTAACGAACTTGCAAACGACGATAAAGGTTTTCCTAAAAAACTTGGTAAAATAGCGGCATACTTTTCACCAAGATATCGTCTATAACCACCTAAAGGCTCGTCAGCACCTTGCCCAGTCAGCACAACGTTAACGTACTTACTTGCCAATTTATTCAGAAAATACATCGGAATTAGTGACGTGGTTGCTAAAGGTTCTTCAACAATTTGAACACAGTGCCTTAAAGAATCTTGAAATTCAGTCTTCGAAACCAAAATTTCAAAATGTTCAGTGCCCAATATTCGTGCCGTCTCAGCTGCTTCTTTCAACTCGTTAGAGTCATCTTCTTCATGAAACCCTACAGTAAAAGTTTTTAGCTTTCCTTTGCTATACTTTTGAGCATAGAATGCAACTAATGCGGAATCAATTCCACCACTTAATAAAACCCCCACTTCAACATCCGACAGCATTTGTCTCTGAATTGCTTGCTCAAATAACAGCCCATACTCTGACACCGCACCAGAAAAGCTAATTCTACGTTTTGCAGGTCTTAAATAATTCATGGGTACAAGCGCACAAGTGTTCTTTTCAATAGACAGCTTCAAAATATGACCAGGTAAAAGTTTAGATACACCATCATAAATAGTACTTGGTGCCGGACTATATCTAAAGAACATTGTTGTTGCCAATTTATCTACATCAAGATTCTTTTCAAAATCTAATCCTCGAAGTTCAGATGAAAAAGAAAAACTCGAGTCGTTTTTTATATAATAAAGAGGCTTTACACCAAATCTATCTCTAACTAAAAATAAGGATCTATTTTTTAAATCAACAAAACAAAATGAAAAAATACCATTAAAATCAATTATACTATCAATACCTTTCAGAGCTAAATAGTTAACGATCGTCTCAGTGTCACTATGCCCGCTCCAACTAATACCATCTAGTTCTTTTCTTAACTCTAGGTGATTATAAATTTCGCCATTAAAAACTATTAAATATTGACCGCATTTAGAATACATAGGTTGAGAACCTGCATCAGATAGATCTTGTATCGACAATCTAGTATGACCCAAATGCAATTTTAATTCGTTACCAAAATCAACAGTCTCTAAACTCGAATTATTTGGTCCCCTATGCTTGATAGAGTCAAGCCTTCCTTCATTAAAGTCACCGCCAAGTTGGCCAATTATACCACACACTTAAACTCTCCTTTTAATCATCTTAGCAGGCACGCCACCAACTATCGTATAGGGTTCTACGTTTCTTGTTACAACGGCACCTGCTCCAACAATACTCCCTCGACCAATAATAACACCCGGCAAAATTATAGCGTTTCTACCTATCCAAACGTCAGATTCAATTATTGACTTCACAGTAGTTTTAGTCCCTTGAGTCGACATTGGTATATCAACTCTAGCTACTTCATGAGTACCAGATAAAACCGATACGTTAGGAGCAATCATGACATGATCACCAATCTCTACTGATTGTAAGAAGACATTTTCATTTATCTGACAGTGGCTACCAACGGAAATTTCACTACCACTTCCTATATAAACATTATCTTCGAAAAAATTATTTCCTGATGCCATTAAATTAAGAATACGTTCCATATACCAGCACCTAATTCTATTGCAAAAAGGTAGGTATCTTGAATTAGGTAATCTACTAATAAAAAGGTAATAAAAAGCCAACTTTAGTTTAAACATTGTAAGTAAGGGCCTGTAAGTAGGGGACTGATGCCCAACGAAGCATATCAGCATTTTTTCTACTTCCAAATATATCAATCGTAGAATATAGGCTTTCGTTTTTATAAAACAATTCAATTCCATTAAGTAATTGTTGAACCAAATCTTCATCCCCCATAAGCTTAGCGAGATAGAGCATTTCTGCATTATCGTAAAGATCGAATTTAATTAAACTTGGCTTATTTTTTATTGAAAAACGCTTAAACAATTTGTAATTATCATCATAAAAATTATCTTTTATATATTTGTATCCGATTTCTACATGTTTAGTAGGCATTATGAATGGAAAGTGTTTTGCAGATTTTATCAAGTTTTTAAGTATAAACGCACTATGAAAACAGTCTATAAATGAGTTGGAATCGAAAGGTCCATAAAGCCAACTTCCATCCTCTCTTTGGACGGATATAATAAAGTTGTACATTTTTTTTATTTTATTTTCGTAAATATTTTTATCTAATTCCAACACTTCAATAAAAAGTGAATACATATATAAAGTATATGACACTGAATTAGTTACGACTCTATCTTTAAAAGGACCATAAGAAGTAGCTAATCGTGTTTCATCACAAAACACATCAACGATTTCCATTTCATAAAATTCAAATACTTTCTGGATAGCAGATTTGTATACTGTATTTTGAGTAATTTCAAATAATTCATAAAACAACTCAACTACATAGGGAATATTTGTTGTAAAAGGAGTATCCCGACTATATGTTAACGTCGGTGAGATCACTATTTCAAAACCTGTTCCCCAACTCCAACCTTTAAAGTTAGTGTTATAGTTTTCCAATAGCCAATCTGCATGCTCAATCGCTTTAGCCAGATATTTATCGCTGGTTTTATCTTTGAATAAATTTATACAACTTAAACCCAATTGTGCTCTTACTATAGGGTAATCTTGTTTCTTATACCCTAAGCGTAAATGATTGTTGATAAAAAGGTCAAACAAAGTCAAAGAAGCAACTGGTAATAATCCAACTATTTTATTTTTGAAATAAAGGCGTTTACTTGCAAGCCCTAATTTCGTTTTCCACAAATCGTAAGGATCATGAGTAAAAAAATCTCCCCTATCAATCAGGTTACTAATACGATTAAAGGCTGTCATAAAGTTTCAACACCCTGCTACTAATTTCTTCATTCGTATAGTTATTTATAGCTTTTATGTAATTATTGTTCCCAATCCTTGTACGTAAACTAAAGTCATAGGCAACAGTCTCCAAAATTTTAGAGAATACAGTTGAAGAAGTACTTTCTGTCAAAAAACCATTTTCCCCCTCTAGCACCTGATCTGGAATTCCTGCATTTCTCCTGCTAATGATCACCGCACCATATAGCATAGCTTCCAAAATAGTTAGCGGTAAGCCTTCCCCGTAATAAGTTGGAAACAGGCAAATATCTTGCTGCTCTAAAAAATCAACTTTTGCTTTGCCACCAAGTACGCCTAAGAACTTTACTTCTTGCAATTCATTCTCTTTTGCAAATTCCTTAGCCTTCATCAAAGCTTCTCCGTCACCTGCAACTTGGAATTCAAATGGGAAATCAGGGTTAGCATTTTTGAATTTTTTAACTGAATCTAAAGCTATTAAAATACCTTTTTCTTCTACAATTCTTGACATAAAACCTATTGTAAGTTTTTTACCTTTTAACTGATTTTTAAATTTAGTCTCAACGTCAAAGTCATTTATAAATTGGTTGTCCGCTACAGTCGTTTCTATTACATAGTTAGACACATCAACCCCTAATCCAATGAGTTTCAATCTAAATGTTTTACCAAGTAAAATATAGAGTTTTGCATTATTAAACGCGAATAGAAATAATTTTTTAGAAAGCACATTTTTTAACAACCGATCTTCAAATTCATCTTCCCAACCGTGAAAGAAGATAACCAACTTCTTTCTAAATAGTTTAGCTACTAATGCGTAAAGTCCATCTCGCAAAATTGACCTGAAATTTAATGATGGATTAATATGTACAACTTCGTAGTTCCGAACAAAAAAAGTAAAAATAAAAAATTGTCTGATAGTCAAAATTAATTTGACCAGAGAATTGCCACTGTTACTACCTTGAACATTAAAATAATCAATATTTTGATGACTATCCAAGCTTAATGAATCAAAATACTTTGAAACTCCTCCAACTGCTTTGAGGTTTGGTGTTGTTATCAATACTCTCACTACATCTCCAACTAAATTTTTATTTCGCTGGCATTATAATTGACAATAACTTTTTAAACTACCTTAAAAAACTCCTATTTTCTTCAAAAAATAGGAGTTCCTCCATCAGAGCCACAAAATTAAGTTAGAAATAAATATTAGAATACTTACAGTTTTTTACGTTAAAAAGCTAAAGAAACTCCCCTTAAAGAAAAAGGAAAAACTCCAAATAGAGGTAAGACAAAGCCATAATCAATTTGCATAAACGACAAGCTATTAACTCCAATGAAAACTAAATTAATCTCGACTCTTAGTAAAAGTATTACACTCCAGTAACTTTTTCCTTTACAGAAAATATATTGAGTTTTTTTGTTTGATAGTAAATTAATATTAATGCGGTCATAAATGAAATAAAAAATGAAATCGATGTCGAAATACTTATTCCAACAATTCCATCTTCAATATATTTGTAGTTTAGGAATATATTTGTAATCGCTGCAATTGAACTACATAAAATCATAAACTTAGTTCTTTTTATATAAAATATTATGATAGCAACATACTTATATATACCGTTAAAAACGAAACCAGCCAATAAATATGGAATTACAGTAGTTGCTTCGGCATAGTCTTCGCCATATAAAAACCATAAAACGTAAGGTGATATTAAATAAACAATAAAACTGCTTACGGCCAAAAAGGTAAAAAAGACAAATAAATAGATTATAAAGTCCTTTTTGGACATTAATTTCGCAGTGAACCTTTGAAAATATATAGGGGTTATTACAGAAATAATAGCATCCTGTAAAATACCGATAACGAGTGCAAAAATATTACCTATGAAGTAAACAGCCGAATACTCTAGTCCTAAATAATAATTAATAAAAAAGATGTCTATAGAAAAAAGAACCCACATTGCTAAAGTATGGGGAACAAGTGGTAAACAATAATTTAGACTTAATTTGGCTATTCTTAGACCATTTCTAATTTTAAGAGAAAAAGTAACTTTCTTAGCAAAAAGAAAAACTAGAACTATCAGTACGTCAGCCAATAAAACACTAAGAACTCTACTTTGCCAACCTACTTGAGAATTCAATAGAATGTAGAGACAAAAAACAATTGCTAAACTTCTGACCAATATTGTAATTGAATAATTTTTCGCATCTAATTTTACTTGCATTAAAGTAATATATAGAAACAAAACTTGCCATATACACACACTAAAAGCTGTAATTGCAGTCCATAACAAAGGAAACTGAATTATCTCCCTTATATATGGATATGAAATGTTTAATACTGCTAAGACACTTAAAAGTGCAGCTAATATAATAATAATAGAGCTATAAATTATTAAATTTGTGCGTTTTTCACTCCCATCATAAAACCTTAAAAGATAAGAAGCTGTATTTACACCGATTAAAGGAACTAAAAGCGTAAACAATGATTGATATGTTGCAACCATTCCCATTTCAACCTCATTAAGATATTTCGGTAGCAAAACAGGGATTAAAAACATAATTGCGGAATTAAGGTACTTCGCTAATGTAACAGTTAACAATAGTTTAATCATTTAACAGAAAGCCTTGAGGACAACTTTGAAAAATAGGCATTATATTGCGGGGTACTTGTAAAATAAAATGCAAACAAAATCGCTATGTACGTAGATATTTTTACATTAAATATATTGCCCATTAAAAACTCTGACAATAAAACTATTAGTAAACTTATCCTTGCTGCATGCCGTAAGCTCACGACTTCAATTTGTTTAAAATGAAAATTAAGAATCGCCATAAATATTATCAACAGAATAAATGGAAATAGCCCACCAATTGCGATAAGTTGAAGATAGCCGTTTTCTATATGAAACCCTTCGGTACTATTAGTGATTTTTTCGATAAAACCTAAGAGCAATGAACTGGTACTTGAAGTCATTTCATTATAACTTGCCAACCAAAAAAATATTCTCTGTGAGTCTAACTCGTCCATAAAATTTTCTGCACTAAACATGTTAAACACACGTTCAGGCAGAAAAGGCAAGGATATTAATGTTACCACCAGAAAAAACGGTATAAACTTCAGTCCCTTCTTCAAACTTCTTGTATTCAGTAAAGTGATGGCTAATAAAAACATTACGATACTTGTCCGAGATTGTGAAGTTACTAAAACTATAAAACAAAAAATTAAACTAAAAACAAAGTAAAGCCTGGATATTTTACGCTCTGCATAGCAATGATTAACAAAAATAAACGATAGTACTGCAAATAATCCAAACTGATTCGGTCCTGAAAAAGTGGAATAAACTCTATTATACAATTCAACCATTGAAAACAAAGATTTATCCCCGTCATATCCACCTAAATGAATGTTATAAAATGACTTATGGATGTAATAAACTGGTTCAAATGAAACAAATGTTAAAAGAGCTAATAGGCTAGAGAAAAACAATACAAAAGATGTCAACGCTAATACAAGTTTGCTAGAGTCTACTTTTATTCTTTTTTGATAGTCAAAAACTGAAATTGATGCTATCAAAAAGAAAAAGAAAGTTAAGTTGTTTAATAAAGCTGTAAAATTCAACTTAGATACATTGAAACTATTTCTGATTAGAGAAGTCGTCAATGTACTTAAAAATATTAAGAAAACAATAGTAATTAATTTACTACTACGCCTATTCCACTTTATTTTCATCGATACAATGACATTAATAAGCAAGCAAAAGATAAACGCTACCATTACAAACCGAGAGAAAGGAATATTTAAAGGTAAGGCTTTTTCGCCAAAAATTTTCGCCGTTGGAGCTACCAAATAAAATGTTGAAAAAAATAGAAGAACAAACTGCTGGCCTTTAGAATAATAAGACCTACTAATATTATAAATTATGATAATTAAGGTACTAACTAGTAATAGCATCTAAAAGTACCAATTAATTAGTTTTGTTTGTTCCTGATAAATAATATCTTTACTCATCGTTTTGAGTAAACTAATCCTATCAAACAATTGACAATAATCATCAAGAATAAAGATGTTTTTTTCAGAAAATTTAAATATATTCGGAATAAACTGTCGTAGGAAAAACACAGGGAGTCCACGCTTAAGTAATTCAAACCCTAAAGTAGAAAAAAACGTAATGTATACATTATTGACCTGGTAGAGCTCTGAATTATTAAAATTAACACTTCTCCTATTCAACACATTGTACTCTGGCGAAGGATGAGTATTTACCACTAGCTCAGTATTATTTATGTAGAAATAATCGCTTAGCATATTATATATTTCTGACGTTTTATCTTTAAAATAAATTTCGACAGGTTGGTCTATTAACGTGATCCGTTCTAAAGAAGATGGAATAACCATTGGCGCAATATCATATGACTTATTAACTGACACACATCTAATTTTATCTTTTATAAATATATACTGTTTTAACTCTAACTCTGCTTCATTAGTATAAACGATATAAGTGTCAACAAAGGGTTTAATGTAAGTACGGGACATAGAACTCCCGATACTTGGAAAAAGTAAATCGACTAACTGATAAATATATGCAACAGCACCCAAACGCCTTCTAATTCTCACACCATCCTGAAACAAAGCTATTGTTAATGAGTATTTACATTTTTTTTTATGTAATAGCGTATTTAATTTTTTAGTTGATGTCGACGCAATAATTAATACATTATCACCATCTTTTAAATTCATTCGCTCAAATTGTTCAACTGAACAAACTTCAACATCATGAGATATTGAATTGCCCAAAAACTCAAAATGCTTTTCTTGAATATGGTTCTGTACTTTAATGTAAAGTATTCGTTCAAAGTTAGTTAAATAGCTATTGACTAACATTTATTAATGTCACTCAGCAATAAACTAGCAACTTTAAAATCAAATAATGTATCAATATCTACTGAAGTACCAGGCGACATTACGTAAGCATATGACTTAGATGAAGATAAAATAGATTCAGTTTCTTTCAAATAACTACTACCGATACAATAAATAGCGCCATTCAATCTATAGCTAGTCGGATAATCTTGTGAACGCCGGGCATTCCGAAGGTTAGTCGTGTCAATTAAATTACCTTTACCTAATGACAAATTCCAATCAGCAGGGTGTTCATTTGGACAAACAGAAACTACTATTTCGGCATCATTCGATCTGAACAAGTTAATAGCTTCATCTATGTGTATATTATTTCTAAGAGGCGATGTTGGCTGTAACAATGTAATTTCATCAACTGGGCCAACCAAGGACTCATACTTTTCCATTTCAAAGCGTAAAACATCGATTGTAGAAGCTACATCGTTAGACAAATAATCTGGTCGAAGTTCCAATACTTTCGCACCAGCCTTAATTGCAATGTTTCTAATTACTTCACAATCTGTACTCACTACCACATCATCTACACTGCTTTTTAGCGCAGCATCAATAGTGTGCTTAATCAATGGTTTTCCTGCTAAATCTAATAAATTTTTATTCGGTAATCTTTTACTACCTTTTCGTGCGGGTATGATAGCAAGGTTCATAACAACCCCAATTCAAAAACATCTGTTTGAGCTTTATCAAAATCGGCATGTCTTCCAACATCGAGCCAATATTCGTGAACTGGAAATTTAAGCACTGTGAATTTATCTTTCTTCTTAATTTCAAATAGATTTGGCATATCTAAACGTTCGTTTTTAGGCAATGATTTAATTATTTCATTGGACACTATATATATTCCAGCGTTAACAAAATAACGATAAGTTGGTTTTTCAACAATTCCAGTAATTTCATGCCCGAGACCTTCAACTACACCAAATGGAACCTGAATTTCATAGTCCCTTACACACATCGTTGCATCACTTTTATTTTTTAAGTGAAAACCTAACACTTTACTGAAGTCTACATTTGTTAAAATATCGCCGTTTATCATAATAAGTGGCAAATTAGGAATATTATCCGGCAGTAATGATAATGCCCCAGCCGTCCCTAAAGGGTTTTCTTCATAAACATATTCAATGTCGACATCAAAGTTTTCACCATTTCCAAAATACTCTTCAATTACTTCTGGTAAATAATGCGTCGAAATATAAAATTTATAAAAACCATGTTTTTTAAAGTTTTCTATTAAAATCTCTAACATTGGCCGTCCACCAACTTTTAGCATTGGCTTTGGGCAGTTATCCGTTAGCGGCCTCAAGCGAGTACCAAAACCACCTGCCATAATAAATACAGGATTTTCTTTTTTCTCAACAGATAAAGTTTCGTTTAAAGTTCTAAGTCCTACTAACACCCCATTTTGATCAACAAGAGGTACAGAAAGTATATTTTTTTCTTGCATTAAACGTTTAACAGTAGTGGCGTCGATCTCGCTCGTTAAACTGAAGGGATTGTTATTCATAACTAAAGTCACAGCTTCATCAAGCCCAACCCCCTTTAAAATACCACGCCTAATATCGCCATCAGTAATTGTTCCAATTAATTTATTGTTTGAAACGACCAATGCAATTCTTAGTGCTTCTTTATCGATGACTGCCAAGGCCCCTTTAATTGACATTTCTTCTGAAATTACTACATTTTTCCAATTTGCAGTCATAACTCACCCTGTAATATTTTTGCTCGTTGTCCGTAGACCAAAGAATTCGATTCAATTGATTTGGTAATATTAGCGCCAACACCGATGACAATATTACTTCCCAATTTAATGTTATTAATAAGATTAGAGCCAGTCCCGATATGAACGGAGTCTCCCATGATAACCTGTCCACTTAGAGTCACACCTGGCGTTATGTGGCAATTATTCCCAATAAAACACTCATGTTCAACCGTCGCAGAAGAATTAATTATAGTGTTTTCACCAATTTTCACATCTACACCGATCACTGCATTTGAAAGAATTTGGGCCCCCTCACTTATCTCTGAAAATTTTGACACAACTGCGCTAGGAGCTTGAATAGTAGCAAAAGAATAGCCTAGCTTTTTAAACTTAGCGTAAACGCCCTCTCTTAAATTACTATTTGGCATTGAGCCTATACCGTTAACCAATAAAGTATCTAAAGGGTCGAAATTTAATACATCTGTATCGTTTACAAAATGTTGAAATTCAACAAATATTTTTTTCCCAGCGGTAATTTCCGGAGCAACAACCCCAACAATATTTTCACCTTGATCAAGTAGTATTTCTGCCAAGGTTGCGGCATGTCCACCACCTCCAAGTAACAATAAGTTACTCATCTATCAAACTTCCCGCTTTATAATCCTTGCTAGCAAATGTATTTATTAATTTCCAATAATTATAAGGACTTACACCATCACCAGGTCTTTTAACACATAAGCTAGAACTAGTGATTAATTCTCCTTTAACTATGTCTGTTGCCGCAACTAAACTTTTTCGAACAACACTTCGGTTTTTTAACTCCGAAGGCCTCGGACCTTTAATACCGTCCCCCATTATTTTTTCTACAATTCTAATTGCACTAATCATAGAAGTAAGCTCTTCCGGATCTAAAGAGGCTTTATGATCTGGCCCCGGTAAGTTTTTATCACATGTAAAATGCTTTTCTATTAAAACAGCCCCCTTTGCTACAGCGGCAATTGGTACTGTAATTCCTTCACTATGATCTGAATAGCCTACAGGCAGTTTAAAACCATTTTTTATAGTCGTCATTGCATTTAAATTTATATCTTCATACGGCGCAGGATACTCTGAAGTACAATGTAAAATTGTCACTCTTTCTTTTAACAACTTTTTACCTAATTCTGAAAAATAGGCATTTTCTAGCATCTCATCAGTAGGGTTATCTGATTTATTTAAATACCCAAATGCAATTAATGAAAGTGCTTTCTCAATTTCACTCATAGTTGCCATTCCAGTCGAAACTATTAGTTCACAACCTGTTCGGGCATGATCCAAAACCAAAGGGGCATTTGTAATCTCTCCAGAGGGAATTTTGAGCCGTTTTAATCCCAACTCATCAACCAAGAAAGATAAACTTTCTGAATCAAAAGCTGTGGACAAAAATTCGATCCCCTTACTATTACAATACTCAATAAGCTTATGATGGAATTCAAAACTCAATTCTAGCCTTTTAAGCATTGAGTATTGAGATTCTGTTTTACCTGTATTAGAAATTTGATAGTCGGCTTGCTTTGCATCATCGGTAACTAAGTTTTTAGCCTTAAACGTTTGAAATTTTACAATATCTGCACCGGCTTCAAAAGCTTCATCGACTAATTTGAAAGCAAGTTCTTCACTACCATTATGATTAACGCCAGCTTCTGCAATAATTAATGTCATAATACTACTCTATATTAAAAAATTTTTTACAAGGGTTGAATTCAAGAGATTTTACCATCTCAATTACTGCCTTACTTGCATCGCCTTTGCCATAGGGATTGATAAACCTAGACGAATCACTCGGCATTGTAACAGCTTTGTTTATTGCTTCTTTCAGACTTTCAAATTTAATATCTGAATGGATTACGCTTTTAGCCGCCAAACGCCCATTTTGGCGCACACCTACATTCACAGTTGGTTTGCCAAACGAGGGAACTTCTATAATACCGCTCGAAGAATTACCAATTACGGCTGCACAATTTTTAACAGCACTTAAGTACCTTTTATGCCCTAATGAAGGTATAGCTAAAACCCTAGATACATTTGAATTGGCATACTCTTCAATCATTGGAATAATTTTTCTACCACCGTCATCTGCATTGGGGTAGGTTATAATCACTTGATAATTTTTAAAACAATCCAACGCATCTAAAATTGCTTCAAAACTAGAAATTGGTAATTCTTCTCCTAAAGTAACTGGATGATAAGTTAGAATAAAATAGGGGCGGTCGATTTTAAAAGATAAAGAAGCAGAAAGTTCTTCTATAGACATGAAGTCAGCTCTTTTTATAGAATCTAGTCCTATTGCCCCTACATTAAATACCCTAGTTGGATCTTCGCCCAATTGGACAACTCGTTTTCTGTGTTCATCTGTTGATGTAGCGTGTAGATAACTCAATTTAGTAATTGCATGCCTGATTGCATCATCGTAAGCACCTTCAGTAATCTCACCACCATGTAGATGCAAAATTGGTACTCTCAGTATCATCGCTGTTTGTGCTACAGCTAATGCCTCATACCGGTCACCCAGTACAATTAAAATATCTGGCTGCATTCTACTTAATGCGTCCGTATAGCCTAAAACGCCTAGACCAATACTTTTAGCAACTCCAATTGCCGTATCCGAAGAAAGTAGCATTTCAACTTTCTCATCAATAAAGAAACCATCGTCTTCAATTTGTTTAAAAGTTAAACCAAATTCCGGAGACAAATGAGTGCCGGAAACAAGTAGATTTAGCTTTAACTCAGGGTCATTCTCAATATCTTTTATTAACCAATAAAGGAGGCCATATTCAGCCCTAGTACCTGTAAATACAGCAACATTTTTCATAATATACTCACGCTAAACTGGAGAACTAGGAATATTTACTAATCGCTGTTCTAAATATTCACTGTTAGTTAAGGGTCCACGATCACAAGCACTATAACTAGGTAATCTGTGCATTAATGTCCAAATAGGTCTAGTCATCACATTAGACTTATTCGTTTCGCTTAAAAGATTCTCTCTTTCTTCAAATGTCGGACAAATAACAGCGTTTAACCAATAATTGGATTTCGCATAACTAGGTTCTTTGACAAACTTAAAATCTGACCCTTCAAAAAAGTGTTCATACTTAGTAGCTAACTCTCTTTTTAAAACGAGATATTCCTTTATTACTTCCATTTGGGCACACCCTAAGGCGGCATTCAAGTTTGGCATTCGGTAATTAAACCCAGCATCATCATGAAAAAATTCATATGGGTGCGGCACTTTAGCAGTTGTAGTTATATGTTTTGTTTTAACGCCTAGCTCAGGTGTTCTGCACAAAACCATACCGCCACCGCCAGTCGTTATTATCTTATTACCATTAAAACTGAGAGCAGCTAGTTCACCAATAGTACCAGTATGTTTTCCTTTATAAAAAGAACCTAAGCTTTCAGCTGCATCTTCAACTAATGTCAAATTCCATTTATTGCAAACGACCAATAGTTCATCTAGTTCAACTGGGTGACCAAATGTGTGCATCGGTACAACAGCTTTAAATCGTTGTTTTGTTAACTTGTTGTACGCACCGAGTTCATCTATTAGTGCGTATTCGTCTAAATATGCCTCAAGCGCAACCGGGCACAAGCCTAAACTTGCCATCGACACATCGATAAAAACAGGTTCAGCGCCCATATGATGGAGTGCGTTGCAGGTCGCAACAAAAGTCAATGCTTGAGTTAAAACAAGGTCACCAGCACGAACGTTGGCCATATGGAGTGCAGTATGTAATGCGGCAGTTCCATTAACTGTTGCTACTGCTTTTGCAGAACCAGTAAATTTTTCAATGTCTATTTCAAATTTATCAACAAATTTACCGACACTAGAAACAAATGTAGACTCAATAGTTTCATTAACATACTTTTTCTCATTGCCATTAAACGCAGGAGCGTGTAAAGGAACAAATTCATTTGTTTGATAAATATCTTTAACGAATTTAACTAAACTTTTATTCATACTACGCCCCAATAGTTTACATTTTTCCATCTAAATATTTGCCAGTTTCTAAATGGCCAAAATGTGGAAGCATTTTATAAAACAATCGAACAATGTTATCTTTTTCCCATTCACAATTATCTTTCATCAAGCTTATTTCTAACTCAAATTCATTTAATAATTTACTATTGTAGTCAGGCGCATTTTTAATTACGCCTAGATTTTCAAAGCGTTCTAAATCAAGCGTTTCAGCTTCAGTAAAAAATTCTTCGAAATCCTTTTCTCCGGTTGTGTCACTAGCTTGAAATAAACACGGCCACTTACCCTTGGCAGGTAACGTTTTTGCTAAAGTTCGGGCTTCTTCTTCTGTTTCACAAAGGTGAGGTTCATAACCTCTGTTTTTTAAGTACTTTACAGCAATCTCTGAAAAAGAAATTAAATGTAAGGCTTCACTCAATTTTGGGAAAAATATATCTCGATTATCGCCGAAGATACAAGACATCAAGCACAATTCCCCAGACTCCTGAGGGGTTACAAAATATCTTCTGACATCATTTGGAGCGACAATTGGTTGATTTTTTTGTAGTCGCTGGTTAAAGCCATGTAACAATGAACCATCTGAAAATGCAACATTCGCAAAGCGCGCTGTCGAAATATCTATATTTTCACTATGTTTCATAAGAAACATTTCCATGATTCGTTTCGAAGCACCCATCATATTTACTGGGTTAGCAGCCTTATCAGTTGAAACACAAAAATATTTTTTAACACCACACGCAATTGATTGTTTTACAGTTTTAGCTGTGTTTAATATATTCACATCAATCATACGCATTAAGGTGAAAGGGTCTTTCTCACTGCGAACATGCTTTAACGCTGACAAATTTAAAACATAATCAAATTGACCATCAGCCTTAATAAATGCGTCATATTCGACTGAGCCAATGTCCAATGCGAATGTTTGAAAGTCTCCGGAGATATAACCAAAAGAACTCCTAATATCTCGGACCAATTCGACCATATTATTTTCACTAATATCTACAACATGTAACTTTTTTGGATTCCGTTTGAAAATTTCTTTAGTTACAGCTTGTCCTATTGAACCAGCGCCTCCAATTACCAAAAATTTTGCTTCAGAAACAGTTTTTTGTAAATGTAATTCATTCTTTGCAATATCTTCAGCAAACATTTCATTTTTACGACCTATCAAATTTAAAATGTCAGACATAATTTAGTTCCAAATTCCTTTAGTATCGACCATAAGGCCACTTGATGGTTTATTAGTTTTAAACTGCATATGTTCAACTAACAATACATGTATATCTGCTAACACTTCCGCCCTTTCGAAGGTAACAAGATTGATGCCTGCTAAAAACGGTGATTGTTCTGGTATATTGGGTTCGACAGCAACGACTCTACCTTTATGAAATTGTAAAATTTCTTTAGTAATATCCAATGCGGGGCTCTCTCGAATGTCATCTATATCAGGTTTAAAAGCTAGTCCATAGCATGCAATCGTAATATCTGAAACCATTTTGTTCAGGTTATCTTGAAGGAAGTCAGCAATTGCCAATTTAACTTTCTCTATAACCCATTTAGGTTTTGCATCATTTATAAGACGTGCGGTCTTTATAATTTTAGCTTGTTCCGGCGTTCTACTTACGATAAACCACGGATCTACCGCTATACAATGTCCGCCGACACCAGGTCCAGGTTGGAGGATATTAATACGAGGATGCCTATTTGCCAACGAAATAAGCTCCCAGACATCAATTTCTAATTTATCACAAATAATCGAGAGTTCATTGGCAAATGCGATTTGAACATCACGACAAGAGTTCTCTGTTAACTTCGCCATTTCGGCCGTTCGAGCATTAGTTACTACACAGTCCCCCTCTACAAATGTCTTATACAGTTCTATCGCTTTTTCAGAGCAAAGTGGAGTCATGCCCCCAACAACTCGATCGTTTTCGACCATTTCTCGTACAACATGCCCTGGTAGAACTCGCTCAGGGCAATGCGCTATACGTATATCTGATGATTCACCTTTTTGTTGCGGGAATGTTAGATCGCTGCGAGCTAGGGCTAACCATTCTGACATTTGCTCTGTTGCTCCAACCGGTGATGTTGATTCCAAAATAACTAAATTACCTTTTCTTAGAACTGGCGCGATAGCCTTTGTAGCCAATTTTATATAAGACAAGTCAGGCTCAGGGTCAGTTTTATTGGGATCAATATTAGTTTTAAAAGGTGTAGGAACTGCGATCAAAAAGGCATCAGCTGGCTCTGGTGATAAAGTAGCTTTTAAATATCCTTCATTCACGGCTTTTTGGACAATTATATCAAGTTCAGGTTCGACAATATGAATTTTACCGCTATTAATAGTATCAACAGTAGTACTATTGACATCGATACCAATTACTTTCTTACACTTAGATGCAAACATTGCAGCTGTTGGCAACCCTATATATCCTAAGCCTAAAACAGATATAGTTTCAAATGACACGCGAATTTTCCTATAATTTTTCAAATTTTGATGTAATTTTATTTATGCAATTACAATACTCGTATAAACAATATTGTTACTATTATTTGTCCTACAATTTCCATCCAATACTTTTAAATCTGGCACTGAACTTTTAATCTGAAAACATTTGAGCTTAATACTCTATATAGATTGCTTATAATCCTGTAAATATAATCACTACAACTTATTCAATTAAGCTTACGTAAACGTAACACCTGTAAAATAACTCCAATTCTTATTTTGTGCTTAAAACTAGCTGAAAATATTAAAAACACTTCTATTATGAAAATATTCATTTCTTGGGACCAACTATAATGTCGCGTTAATGGAGGTAAAAAAGTATAGAAATTAATATTAAATTCAACAGCTAAGTCTAAAGCTGACTATAAAAGCGAGATTTGAATAAACCAACAAAAGACTGTTGTAATATAATTTGTTATTGCTTTAGTCTCGCCAATACAACTATATGCAAGATAAATACATATATCATCTAATCTTTTTTATTATAAAAGTGCGAAATTAACACCCATAAAATAGTCGCTATTCCTGCAAATAAAATACTTATTAAAACTATTACAGATCTTTTAGGAGCAACTTTATATTTGGTTTCTGCAATTTTCGCTGGAATTAAAGTACGAAGTAGATATTCTTCACTGATTTCAGTCAACATTATCTTTTGAGTGTGAGATTCAATCATATTATAAAAAACTTCTAGCATTTGTGTATTCGAAGTGGTTTTTATTTTATCTTCAATAAAGTCTACACTTGCGAGTGCTTGCTTTTTATCCTCGCTCCTAAAATATTCGTTAATTTCTTTGCTAAAAATATTCGTAACTTCAAAAGCAACTTTAGGAGAAAAATGCTTTACCGTAATTTCAAATATACCTTTCTCAGCATCAAAATTGACACCAAAAAAATCTTTTTTAAATTTCAAATAAGTGTCATAGCTAGACGGCTCTGATGTGCGTAATTTGCTTCCAAAGAATGACTTAAGTTGAAGCCATTCCCCTAATTCTTTACTGTAAATATCGCTATTGTACTCTAATGTATCCGACTTTCCATCCCAACCTTCAACAGCCATAAATTTGGCCTTTAAGTCGTATTTTAGTATTATTGACTCTAAGTAAGACCAACTATTCATCAATTCTACGGCATGCTGTATAGAATCACTACTCCCGGATGTCCCTAAGTTGACTCCAGCCATTGCAGCTAATCCGCCATATTTAGAGGCTAAAGATGATAACCCACCTTCACTTTCTTGTTGTGCCGGAATCATTCTAACTGTTGAGCTATATATATTAGGTAGGGATAGAGCGTAAATAGCTGAAACCACACCAAAAATGAAAGTCACTATTAGTATTTTTTTATATTCACCAATTATAACTCTAAGTACTTCCTTAAAATCTATTTCGCTATCTACCCCATTATATAAACCTTGTTGGTAATTTAATGTTTCAGAAAAGCGTTCGGTACTTTCGGACACTTTATTAAGCTTGTGCTCTAAAGCTACAACCTTATCCTCTATATCTTTGTTTTTATTCATAATCGTTTTGTAAACATTTGCCTTTTAAAAAACATTCCAATAAAAATAACTAGCGAGATTGCGCTACTTATTTTTATAGCGTACTAATTAATGCTAGTGTAGTCGCACTTTGTGCCAAAATTGTTGTCACAGCCTGCCATAAAGTTAATGTTGGTATCGGAGATACATCAGCTGGAACCATTATTGAGTCTCCAGGCTGTATTTCAAAGCTCGTGAACCATCCATTTATAGCTACAACACGACCATTTGCTTTGATTAAATAAGTATCACTATCTTCAGCGATTTGGTTTACGCCGCCAGCACCGTCAATATAATCATCAATACTATCACCTTTAATCCAAGGTAAAGTCGTAGGCTGGTAGACTTGGCCTAATACACTAACCTCAAACGATTTACGTGGAACAATTAATTGGTCGCCATCACGTAATTCTAAAGAACCATCATTTACCGTTATCTGTTCGGTGGTAACAACCATACGGCCAACAGCTTGCGCTCCTTCTAAGCTGTTTAGAAGTTGTTCAAATGAATCGGCACTGCCCGTTGAATACTCGCCGGCATTGTAACGACTCATAACCATTTGTTGTTTTAATTTTTGCTGTGCGTCTTCTAATATTTTTTGTTCTTTTAGTCTTAGGTACTCTCGAGTAAATACGCTTGCTTCGAGCTCTGCGTAATCTGTAAACCCACCGGCTCGCTCTACAAGTTCTGCAAGAGTCTCGCCTTTGCGAATGGTATATTTACCAGGGAACTTAAACTCCCCCATGAGTTCGACCGTTTCAGCTTCTACCCAATCAGGGATGCCTTTAATAAACAAAGAGTCTTTTGCTTGTAATGCAAAGGATTCTAATGCATCACCTTTTAATGGTATTGTTTGTAAGTCAAATTCCGAGGTGTCGATGCCATTTGTATTAAAGCGAGCAACATTAAAATCAATCAAATAGCTAGATTCGGTATACCCGCCAGCAGCAGAAACCAAATCTGCCGCTGTCATATGTTTTGATAATGGATACGTACCAGGAAAACGTACTTGCCCCTGCACTGATACTAAATCTTGCGATACTGTTTTCGAGGTTTGCGTTTTAATTTCTTCAATTAGATCCGCGAGTAATGCAGCTCGCGGTTCATTTAAACTAAACACGTAAAGTTTATCTTTAGGTGTCAGTAAGATAGTTAAATCAGACTGTTCCTTTAAATTAACCACTTCAAATTCAATTTTATTCTCGATAAAGTTTTGTCTCTTTAACAGGGCATAATTGAAATCAGTAAATTCTTTAAAATCATATGACGCTTTGATTAAGTCATTTACCGTCATGTTTGCACTTAGCGGGTATTCGCCCTGATATTCAACATTTCCGGCTATTTCAACATACTTTGCAGGTTCGTCACTGCGGGCTTGTTTTTTTAATCGATTAACCACAACATCTAAGTTTCGTTTACCATCCGCAGCAAAAATATAAATTTTATCTCGGCTTTCTAACTTAGGGTTTTTGTCTGAATTAGGCGAGTTAAATGCATCCCTTACCGAAAACTGAATTGTAGAAATTGTTCTTATGGTCGGATCTTCCCTAACAATTAGAGCATAATCCAAATCTGGGTTAGTTTTTAAGTCGGTAATGTCTTCAATAACATCTAAAACCCGTTGACCTTTTTTCCAACTAAATACGCCGGGACGGTATAAGTGACCTTGAAGCGTTACAACGTTGTCGAGTTCGTTTAAAACACTGCCAATACGAAGTACATCGCCATTTCTTATTTTGATTGATTCTGCCTTTTGGGCTTCTAGATTTACATCAACTACCGTACGACCACCGTTTTGATCTAAACGCTCTAACTTTGAAGCAGCTAAATAGGCGGTAGCTAATTCATTTCCAGCTAGTGCTAAAACATCAAAAACACTTTCATCGCCTATAACTTCATATAAAGCTGGACGTTTAACTTCACCTGTCACTCCAACAATTGGTCCTGTAGGAGGAACAAATACGACATCGCCAGGCAATAAAGTAAGATCTTTGGACGTATCGCCTTTAAGTAATAAATCATATAAATCTATCGTTTCTACTAATTTTCCGGCACGTTTTAATTGCACGTTTCTTAGGGAACCGACTTGGCTAATACCACCTGATGTATAAAGTGCGTGAGTAATCGTAGATAAAGCACTTAACGAATAGGCCCCTGGTTTAAATACTTCGCCTAATACAAACACACGAATACTGCGCATTTGCCCCATATTAACAATACCTTCAACACCTATGACTTTAGTTTTAAGCTCATGTTGAAAAAGAGTTTTAAATTCACTGAACGTCAAACCAGCAACATTAATTGGACCCAATTCGGGTAGGAAAAACACGCCACTGCGGTCAATTGTTATACTGGCAGACTGTTGTTCCTTGCCAAACAATTGAACCTGAATTTCGTCCCCCGCACCGAGAATATATTCGCCAGGCACTGGCATATTGGCCATAGCTTCAAAGCCGCTAGCTTGACCACTAAAAATATCGTAACCAAATAGCTTTAAAGCTTGCTCTTTGTTAGCTTTGCCAATTTGGCTCGTGCTTTCAATGTCTTTTATTTGTTGTGTTTGTTGCAATTCATCTTTAGAGAAGGCATTTTCAACTCGGGCCGGTTGAGAAACCTGTCTCTCTTGCTGATAATTATTTGCGGTATTAGTGGAAGGAATGACGTCATTGATATCGACGCCATACTGTTTTGCAAGAGCAACTTGCTGCTCCCTAGGGAGTTGTTTTAACTGTTCAATTTGCGCCGCGGAAGGGGTAATTGCTAAAGCGCCCGTACTTATAAAAAATACAAATAATGCGCCTAAAGCCACAAACCTAGAATACTTCATTTTGTAACATCCCTAAACAATTAAAATCTACCCGGCAAAAAGAGCGCGTAATATATCAAATTAATTTTGAAATAGCACAGTTATAGCCTGTCATATTTATTTTTTTGAATTAAGCGGTTAAAAACCAGTCAGATTAAAATCCAAACGATTCATTTTAAAACTAAACTAAGGGCCTTGAAATTTAACTTAGATGGTAATTACCAAAATTAATTTTTATAGCCATTTGGATTTTCACTTTGCCAACGCCAAGTGTCTATTACCATTTGCTCTAATGTTTTTTCGGTTTGCCAACCTAATTCCTGTAAAGCTTTATCAGGATTGGCCCAACATTCAGCTATATCACCCGCGCGTCTAGGTGCCACTTGATAAGGAACTGCTTGGCCTGCTATTTTCTCAAATGATTTAACCATATCTAGCACAGAGTAGCCTTGGCCCGTGCCTAAATTATGAATTTGCACTCCCGTTTTATCGTTAATATAACTAAGGGCTTTTAAGTGACCTTTAGCTAAGTCAACAACGTGGATATAATCTCTAACGCCGGTTCCGTCGGGCGTATTGTAGTCATCACCAAACACGCTTAAATATTCACGTTTACCTACCGCTACTTGAGATATAAATGGCATTAGATTATTTGGAATCCCATTAGGGTCTTCGCCGATCAATCCAGACTCATGGGCACCAATTGGATTAAAATAACGTAGCAATGATACTGACCAGTTTTCATCCGACTTTGCTAAGTCCTGCAAAATAATTTCCATCATTAATTTGCTCTGACCATAAGGGTTAGTGGCAGATGTTGGGAAGTCTTCTGTAATTGGAACAGAGGCGGGGTCACCGTAAACAGTTGCTGATGAGCTAAAAACAAAGTTATAAATTGAAGCTTTTTGCAACTCTTCTAATAAAGTTAACGTACCGTGAACGTTATTTTGATAATACGTCAACGGTATCTGCGTTGATTCCCCAACCGCTTTAAGCGCAGCAAAATGTATTGTTGATTCAATATCTGGATGTTCACTGAAAATGCGACGCAGTAGCGCCCTGTCAGTTATGTCACCCTGATAAAAGGCCACTTCCTTACCCGTGATTTTTTTCACTCGGTTAAGACTTTCTTCCGATGAATTGCAAAAATTGTCGATTACGACCACTTCGTAATTATTGTTTAGAAGTTCCACAACAGTGTGGCTGCCGATATACCCGGCCCCACCGGTAACAAATACTTTTTGTGTCATAATTTATTCTTTATCTAAATTGTTAAACGTTAATTTAAGCAAGGTAATATCTTAGGCTGTTTACTTCAACCTTCTAACAACACCTTAAGATCTTTATCTAACGATGAAAAAGGAGTTTCAGTGGCCCCTGACTTTTCACCTTACGGGTTAACTACTGGCTAACTACTGGTTAACTACTGGTTAATCACTGCCAAAAAGATCGCGGGTATATACTTTATCAGCGACATCTTTAATTTCATCAACCATACGATTTGCAACGATAACATCCGCTTCTTGTTTAAATTTAACTAAGTCATTAACCACACGGGAGCGGAAAAACTCAGACTCTTCTAGCACAGGTTCGTATACGATAACTTCGATGCCCTTGGCTTTTATACGTTTCATAATGCCTTGAATGGCAGAGGCTCTGAAATTATCAGAACCTGACTTCATTATTAGTCTATGCATGCCAACCACTTTAGGGTTTTTAGCGATAATGGAATCGGCAATATGATCTTTTCGTGTGGTATTTGCGTCAACAATGGCACGAACCAAGTTTTGTGGTACATCACTAAAATTAGCCAGCAGCTGCTTGGTATCTTTAGGTAGACAATAACCGCCGTAACCAAAAGAAGGATTATTATAATGGTTGCCAATACGAGGATCTAAACTTACGCCTTGAATAATTTGTTTCGTATCGAGGCCATGACGCTCTGCATAAGTGTCAAGCTCATTAAAATAGGCAACTCGCATCGCTAAATACGTATTTGAAAATAATTTTATGGCTTCTGCTTCTGTAGAATCAGTAAACAACACATCGATATCTTGTTTTATTGCGCCTTGTTTTAATAAGCCCGCAAATACTTCAGCTCGTTTAGATTGTTCACCAACAATTATACGAGATGGATGCAAATTATCGTACAGTGCTTTGCCTTCACGTAAAAATTCAGGTGAAAACATCAAATTATCGATACCTAATTCTTGTTTTAAATTTGCTGTAAAACCTACAGGTACCGTTGACTTAATTATCATTACTGCATTTGGGTTTATTGCAAGGACATCCTTGATGACAGCTTCAACAGAACGAGTATTAAAGTAATTAGTTTCTACGTCATAATCCGTCGGGGTTGCAATAACAACAAATTCGGCATTTTCGTACGCTAACTGTTTATCTGTTGTCGCCTTAAAATTAAGTGACTTGTTGGTTAAAAAATCGGTTATTTCAGTGTCTACAATAGGTGCAACACCACGATTGAGCATTTCAACTTTTTCTTCAATAATATCAACCGCGATCACTTCATTATGTTGCGCTAACAACATTGCATTTGAAAGACCTACATATCCTGTTCCGGCAATGGCAATTTTCATCTAGAGTATTCCGTTAGTAATTTATTTTATTCGATTTACAATCGTATCTATAATTCGTTTTTATTGTTTTTCTTTTTTAGTGTTTACGAATTTCTGACTCGTTACTGGTAATATTAAGCTAAACTTTATAAAAAGCTCGGTACCAATCTACAAACTGTTGAACACCATGTTTTATATCTACTTTAGGTTGATAATTTACAGCCTTAAATAAGTCATCGGTATCGGCCCAGGTTTTATAAACATCACCTGGTTGCATCGGCATCATATTTCTGTTGGCTTTAATTCCAATCGACTTTTCTAACGCATCTACAAAATCCAATAATGCCACTGGTTGACCATTGCCAATATTAAATATTTGATACGGTGCCGAACTATTTTTAGGACTACCAAGCTCTGCATTCCATTTACTATTTGCCTCAGGAACACAATCTGCGACGCGAACCACACCTTCGACAATATCGTCTATATAAGTAAAATCCCTCGCTAACTCACCGTTATTGTAAATATCAATTTGATCACCATCAAAAATCTTTTTGGTAAATTTAAACAGAGCCATATCTGGACGGCCCCACGGGCCATAAACGGTGAAAAATCTAAGTCCAGATGTTGGTATACCATACAGGTGAGAATAAGAATGACTCATCAACTCATTAGATTTTTTGGTTGCTGCATACAGGGAAATAGGATGATCGACAGCGTCGTCACAGTTAAATGGCATTTTCGTATTTAGGCCATAGACCGAACTTGAGGAAGCATAAACAAGGTGTTTTACATTATTATTACGGCACCCTTCCAAAATAGTCAGATGCCCGATTAAATTAGAATCGGCATAGGCAAAAGGATTATCTAAGGAATAACGAACACCGGCTTGGGCTGCTAGGTGGATCACGCGGTCAAACTTTTCAGTTTCAAATAAATTAGCTATCCCCGTTCTGTCAGCCAAATCGACTTTAACAAATCGAAATTTAGTAACTGGTTCGAGTTCGGTTAAGCGTGAATATTTTAAATTAACATCATAATAATCATTGATGTTGTCAATCCCAACAACATCATGGCCTTGACTTGTTAATACTTTACTAACATAAAACCCTATAAAACCCGCAGCACCGGTAACCAGATATTTCATCGACATTCCTGTTTATAGTCAAATTTCCGTAAAACTCATTCTTCTATTTTTCTAAATCCCCCGCAAGTAGCATATGGACTACCAAGTGCTGTTGCTTGGGAGTTAGAACAACATTTTGCTACTTTAACACTATTTCCATTGAACCTGCCATATTTTACTAGGCACAAAAAACCGCAAATCCTTAGTAAATAAAAATTACAACACCATATATATCAAGCAACTCAATTTTGAATGACTATTGAATATTATTACCAACTAAACTCTAAAAGGCTAAATAAGGTTTTAACTTTAACTTTTCATCATTTTGTTTTTACTAAAATTTTAAATAAAAAACATAGATTTTTGACATTGTGATATGCCGTTAGTCGCCATAATAAATTTAGCAGTGTGATTAAATCAAACTAAAAAGCTATGAGTAACATTAACATTAAAATTGAATTACCATAGAAGACACTACTAAGGCGGCGATTGAGTGGTTAATAATATACAGAATAGATTATGTTGTTCTAACGCAAAAAGTAATCAATTGAGGTTTAACTAAAAAGAGTATCGAGCTTTGTCGGCCCGATACTCTTGTTGAAGGGGTAAATAAAATTAGATACGGCCTAAAGCCGCTAGGCCTACTGTCAGTTGATAAAATATTGACGTGGCTTTTTCCCATAGGGTTAACTGGTCTGTATAGCCCGCATCGAGGGGCACGACAATAGTATCGCCTGCGCGGATTTTTAATGTTCGGCCAAACCAAGAGTCGTCGGGGACATCGACGAGGCCATTTGCTCGGATGATGTAAATCCGGTCTTCGTCTGCTTGTTGACGTAACCCACCACTAGAATTGAGGTAATCTTCCAATTGCCAATTTTCGTCGTGTAAATGCGTAGTTGCGACTTGAACTTCACCGATGATATTTACTTCATCACGATACGTAGGCACATGCAGCTGGTCACCATTTTCTAACTTTAGCGGCGATGCTTCTGCAGCGATAATCTTTTCTAAATCGATAACAAGACGACCAACGCCTTCTACTGTTGTTAGCTTATCAACGAGTAATTGTACTTCGCTGATATTTACATTGCTATAAGAAGAAGATATCGATTTAAACGCCAATTCTTTACTTAAATTACGAGCCATGTTTTTGGCTTGTTGCTGCTCAAGAATTTTTAGTGACTGGCGAGTAAAAAATGCCGCCTCTGGCGCGGCAAACTGCGTTAGGCCACCTGCTCTTGCTACAACTTCAGATAAGGTTTCACCTTCTTTTATGGTGTATGTACCAGGGAACATCACTTCCCCTGTTAGTGTAACTTTTAACTCTTCTTGCCAATTAGCTTGCTGGAAAAAGTTAACAACATCTCGCGGCTCTAGTTTAATCGAACGCCAATCATCGTTGACTAAATTAAACGACAAATGGTTCGTGTCTTTGCCACGTTCTGTTGTTTGTACGATTCGTGAAATTTCGCCTTTTTCAAAATTTGCAGACTCTGTTAATCCACCAGCTGCAGCGACCATTTGCTCAAGCCCCGCACCTTTTGATAACGGGTATACACCTGGGAAGCGGACTTGTCCGGTGATCTCGACCACAGGCACTAATTCTCCGCCCTGTTGGCTATCTGTTATCAATTGAATAATTGGTCTAATGAGTTGTCTGCGGCTATACCTTTTGGTTTCAACAAGGGCTTTTTGTTTTGAAAACAGATCACCATGTTGAAGTTCAAACAAATAGTTGCCGTCGGTTTCAATTCTAAAGTGCGTATTTTTGGAATTATTAAGTTTGTCGTCCAGCTTTACATCGTTGAGTTTGCCAACTTCTCTATCGACTAGGTCAAAGGTATTGTGTTCAAACTGACTAAAAAATACCACTAAGTCGTTTGCACTAAGTTTGACATCATCACCGCTAAAAACGCCACTTGGGGAAAATTGCTGAACTTGATATTGATTAAATGCGCCATGAGTTACGACAAGCGCATAAGTGAGATCGGTCGTTGGCAAAATATCGTCATGGCTATTGATTAGTTGACTCAGTTTCATGCCTTGTTGCCAAGTATACATCCCAGGTCTAGCGACTGCCCCTGCTACATTAACAACATCACTAAACTGCTGAGATACAGGCATTACCGTAACCACATCACCGTTTTTTAGTGACAAATTATTTGAATCTGACTCAGTTAAATCTAGAGCGCTAACTTGACGTTGGTAATTGTTGTCAAACGAAGCCAATACCACATTTTTAGGGTAAGCATTCATTGTTAAACCACCGGCATATTGTACTAAGTCTTTTACCGAATCGTCTGATGTAACTTCGTAAATGGCAGGACGACGAACTTCCCCAGTTACTGAAACTTGGCGTTTCACACTATCGACAAAGATCACATCCCCCTGTTGTAGACGGTTGTCTTGGGATACGTCCCCTTGTGTGAAGACCTTATATAGGTCGAGACGAGCAATGTTTTTTCCGCCACGTTTTAAATAGATATTTCGAAGTGAACCAACCAGAGTCGGCCCGCCACTGATAAACAACGCATTAGTAACTGTCGAAAGGCTAGATAAGTGATAAGCCCCTGGCTTCTTTACGTCGCCAACTACATAAACTTGAATACCGCGAAGATCAACAATTGCGACTGAAGACTTAAACCCAATAGTTTTTTCATCAACAACATTTGCAATATGAGCTTTGAGTTCGAGAAAAGTTAGACCTGAAACATTCATAGGTTCAAGCTCTGGTATATAGATTTGCCCTTCATTATTAATCGTCACTGTATAGCTCACGCTATTTTTACCATAAAGCGTGACATCTAATGTATCGCCAGGCCCTAATATATAGTCTGCTGGGACGGGAATTGTGCCACCAGGGATAAATGCTGCTTGTAATTGGTCAAACATATCATAGCCAAATGGCTTTAACGTTTTGTCCTTAACACTCACCTTTTCAACAGAGTTTTGAGTTGCTACGTTATTAACATATTGCATTTCAGGTCTTATTGCCGGCTCGGTTACCGAAGAAGAGTTTGAAACTGCGCCACTTATTTGCGAGATATCTATACCAAACTGTTTTGCTAACGCTTCTTGTTGTTGTTTTGGCAAACGCTTAAATTGTTCAATTTGTGCTTGAGAAGGTGTAGTTGAAATTTGTCCGTACGTTTCAGTTGAGGTAAAAGACGCAAAAACAATGATCAGGTAGAAAGTCAAATATCCTATAAACTTACCCATTGAAAACAATTCCTAATTATAAAAAGTGTAAATATTTAAAAACACCGAATTTGACTTCAGTTAAATGCAGGGGCGCATTTTACCTAAAATAAGAGCGATGTAAATCAACTCCTTTGTGTTCAATTGTAATTCTTTGTAATCAAAACGAAACAAACCAACAACTGCTCCATTTTCGAACAAATAGCACCATTATTGGGAGTTTTAGAAACAAAAAAAGCCCAGTTTAGTTAACTGAGCTTTATATTTAAAAATCATTCTAGCCGTTTATGCGCTTTAAAATATCGGCTTATTTGTCGGTGTTCACAGTAATAAATCTGATATTACAGCGTACTGTTTATATATAAGCCTACGCAGAAACTAACGTTAATTAAACTAGGCGATCAATTGTTATATCTGTTAATCGCCTAATAAAATTAATCATTGAGATTATTTATTGTGGTCTTCTTTCATACCTTCATGAGTACCAACAACAGATAACTCTTCTTCAAGACGACCTTCTTGGTCTTGAGGGTGGCTATCTTCTGCTCCATGCATCCAATCGACAAGTTTGTCGCTCATTAACCATAAGCAGATACCGGCAGCAAATGCCATTACCGCAACGCCACCAAATGTAGACATTGGACCGGCGTCGCCAACAAGCTTACCGATTTCAGCAGCAACTTTATTGCCTAAGCCTGAGAATAGGAACCAAACACCCATCAACAATGACGTGTATTTCAGCGGTGCTAATTTAGAAACCATTGAAAGACCGATTGGAGATAAACATAATTCACCCATAGTATGGAATACATAAGCCATTACTAACCAAATAACATGTGCTTTGATATTTTGGTCATCGCCAATTTGAATCGCAGCACCGACCATAGAAACAAAACCTAAGCCCAAAAAGAACATACCTAATGCAAATTTTCTTGGTGAGTTAGGCTCCGCATCTCCCATTCGTAACCACATTGCCGCGAATAATGGCGCCATGATAATGATGAATAAAGGGTTAACAGACTGTAACCAAGATGCTGGCATTTCCCAACCAAAGAAAACTAAGTCAGTTTTATACTTAGCAAATAAGTTCATTGACCCTGCAGCTTGTTCAAAACCAGCCCAGAATACGATAGTGAACAAAGACATAATCAAGATAACTTTAACGCGATCACGTTCAACTGGTGTTAACGGTTTGTTTGACGCTTCTGTATCACCTTTGTTTTGCTTCGCAGAAGGTTCAACACCGATGTCACCTAAGTACTTTTTAGATAATGCAAGTTGAAGGATCACACCCAATAACATACCAAAACCGGCAACAAGGAAACCATATTGGTAGTCTACTTTTTCACCGATAGTACCAACTACCATGTATCCCAAGATTGAACCTAAGTTGATACCCATATAGAAAATAGTAAATGCCGCATCACGACGTTTGTCACCTTCTTCGTATAAGTCACCAACCATAGTAGAAATATTAGGTTTGAAGAAACCATT
Organism: Psychrosphaera sp. 1_MG-2023; assembly: GCF_030548245.1. Taxonomy (NCBI): domain Bacteria; kingdom Pseudomonadati; phylum Pseudomonadota; class Gammaproteobacteria; order Alteromonadales; family Pseudoalteromonadaceae; genus Psychrosphaera; species Psychrosphaera sp. 1_MG-2023. The sequence goes on along the minus strand of NZ_JAUORW010000010.1, from coordinate 122,511 downwards.
ACCGATGATCATCAAGCCAAGACCGAGCCAGAAAAACATCGTTTCCATGCCAGCGATCAAGTCATGAGGCGTACCTAGAGCAAATTGCCCGAACATCATCAGTAAACCACCAATAATGATAGATTTACGCTGACCCCAGACGTTATCAGCCATCCAGCCACCAAGTACCGGTGTTACATAAACTAACATTGCATACGTGCCTAAAATGCTCAATGCATTTGATTGCAACGCCTTGTCATAGTCTTCTTGTGCAGAAACAGAATTTGGATCGATACCAAAATAGGCCATGTCCCAGCCCATTGCGACAGCAGTTGCCATCGTAGTTAGGTAAAGAACAAAAATACCACGCATACCGTAGTAGCTCATTCGTTCCCACATTTCCGTACCAAATAACAGGAATAGACCTTTAGGATGGCCTAACATTTCACCTGTAGCGACAGATTTATTCATAACGTGCCCTTTATTTTTTTATATTATTATTTTAATAATTCGGTTACGCATTAACAAAACTACATAGCGCATGTAGCGTAATACCGAATTTAAACCTCTGCGTTTATACAATCATCATAGAAAACATGCAATAGGCATAGGATTAATCAACATATGTGCGGGTTCGGTTTTTGTAATTTTATGTGCACCATTGTAAATCATTAGTCAGCATCGGCGATATTGGGAACCTCTAACAAAGTGCAGAGGAATGTCTTAGTTTGCTTTTAATTGGCTCAAAATTTCAGAACAGAAAACGTCATCCCAATCAAACAGAACAAACCATCATCCGAACCAAACAGAAAAGACCGTCATCCTAAAAGAGCCTAAGCGATATTTGGGATCTCCAACCGAGTGCAGAGGAATGTCATAGTTTGCCCTGCGGGCAGCTCTTTCGACTGCGTCGACCATACTGGCGCGGGGCTTGTGCCTTGCAGGCGACTTTTCGCCTAAAGGCGAGTTACTTTTCTCAACAGCTAGAAAAGTAACCAAAAGAGCCGCTTTCGGCCAAATCCCTAATCCTTATTTAAGATTTATATTATCGTCGAAGACAGAATGTAATTTCGTCCATGAAAACATTCCTTGCAACGGCGTCCCTGCCGTTCACTTCGAGATATAAATCTCAACTAAGGGGGATTTATACGAAGGAAAAAGTCACCTGATATTTAGGTGCAAGGAGTAGTTGTTTTAGAGAAAAACGTCATCCGAACCAAACAGAAAAGACCGTCATCCCTAGCTTGTAACATGAGTCGAGCCTAAGCGATATTCAGGATCTCCAACCGAGTGCAGAGGAAGTTCATAGTTCGCCTTGCAGGCTGCGCCTTTCTTTGCCTTGCAGGCAGCTATTTCGACTGCGTCGACCATACTGGCGCGGGGCTTGTGCCTTGCAGGCGGCTTTTCGCCTAAAGGCGAGTTACTTTTCTCAACAGCTAGAAAAGTAACCAAAAGAGCCGCTTTCGGCTAAATCCCTAATCCTTATTTAAGATTTATATTATCGTCGAAGACGGAATGTAATTTCGTCCATGAAAACATTCCTTGCAACGGCGTCCCTGCCGTTCACTTCGAGATATAAATCTCAACTAAGGGGGATTTAGACGAAGGAAAAAGTCACCTGAACTTTAGGTGCAAGGAGTTGTTGTTTCAGAGAAAAACGTCATCCGAACCAAACAAAAAAGAGCGTCATCCTAAAAGAGCCACGGCGATATTCAGGATCTCCAACCGAGTGCAGAGGAAGTTCATAGTTCGCCTTGCAGGCTGCGCCTTTCTTTGCCCTGCGGGCAGCTATTTCGACTGCGTCGACCATACTTTTTGCAACAGCCCCAAAAGTAGGCAAAAAGACCGCTTTCGGCTAAATCCCTAATCCTTATTTAAGATTTATATTATCGTCGAAGACGGAATGTAATTTCGTCCATGGTTCGTCTGACGTACATCCATGTACTGACGAATTCCCTTCTTCCTTGAAATGAAAACATTCCTTGCAACGGCGTCCCTGCCGTTCACTTCGAGATATAAATCTCAACTAAGGGGGATTTAGACGAAGTTATATGTAGCCTGAACTTTAGGTGTAACAACACCTTGTTTTAAAGAGAAACCACCTTCAGAACAAAACAGAAAACGTCATCCCTAGCTTGTAAAATTAGTCGAGCCACGGCGATATTCAGGATCTCCAACCAAGTGCAGAGGAAGTTCATAGTTCGTTTTTAATTGGCTCAAAATTTCAGAACAGAAAACGTCATCCCAAAAGAGCCTAAGCGATATTAGGGATCTCCAACCGAGTGCAGAGTAAGTTCATAGTTCGCCTTGCAGGCAGTTCTTTCGACTGCGTCGACCTTACTGGCGCGGGGCTTTTGCCTAAAGGCGAGTTACTTTTCTCAACAGCTAGAAAAGTAACCAAAAGAGCCGCTTTCGGCTAAATCCCTAATCCTTATTTAAGATTTATATTATCGTCGGAGTCGGGATGAAAGTATGTCCATATACAACCATCCCTTGCAACGGCGTCCCTGCCGTTCACTTCGAGATATAAATCTCAACTAAGGGGGATTTATACGAAGGAAAAAGTCGCCTGAACTTTAGGTGCAAGGAGTTGTTGTTTCAGAGAAAAACGTCATTCCAACTACCAGAAAAACTGTCATCCTAAAAGAGCCTAAGCGATATTCAGGATCTCCAACCGAGTGCTGAGGAAGTTCATAGTTCGCCTTGCAGGCTGCGCCTTTCTTTGCCCTGCGGGCAGCTATTTCGACTGCGTCGACCATACTGGCGCGGGGCTTGTGCTTTGCAGGCGACTTTTCGCCTAAAGGCGAGTTACTTTTCTCAACAGCTAGAAAAGTAACCAAAAGAGCCGCTTTCGGCCAAATCCCTAATCCTTATTTAAGATTTATATTATCGTCGAAGACGGAATGTAATTTCGTCCATGAAAACATTCCTTGCAACGGCGTCCCTGCCGTTCACTTCGAGATATAAATCTCAACTAAGGGGGATTTATACGAAGGAAAAAGTCACCTGATATTTAGGTGCAAGGAGTTGTTGTTTCAGAGAAAAACGTCATTCTAACTACCAGAAAAGACCGTCATCCCTAGCTTGTAACATGAGTCGAGCCACGGCGATTTTGGAATGACGATCCTTTCTAATAAAACGTCATTCCCAAAACCTGCGGGGTCACCCATTCGTTCCTGAACCAGGTGCTTTAGTTGTTTAGTGTTGCAGTAAGTGGGATTCTTGCTGTTTTAACTTGTTTAGACCTGAATAGTCAAAGTCTTCATTTTTATTATTTAAATCTTCTACTTTGTAGCTTTCAACAGAAAGGCCGGTGGCGTAAACATTGCCATTGATTAAATAGGCTTTGTCTTTGTAACTCGCGGCGATAATACCGTCACGGTGGTCTGGTAATTGAAATAGGTTGAAGCCATTGCTGTAATCTGTTGTTGGATTTTGGCAGTTTGCTATATTTTGTAAAATGGTCGGGACCACGTCAATATGGCCCGTTAAACTCGTGACTTTTTTGGGCTTGTCATTAGCGTTTGACTTAGCTGGTTTCACTAACATAGGTACAGCTAATTGCACTTTTGTAAAGTTGTTGCCATGCCCCCAGTATCCGAGCTTATTGTCGTTAAACTCCTCGCCGTGATCAGACGTTACTATGGTAAATGTATCATCCGCTTGCCCAGTTTCTTCAACCGCTTGCCAAATGTCGCCGAACATTGAGTCGATAAAATGCACCGAGTTTTTATATCGATTAAACAATGGGACTGGGTCCATATCCTTATTGAATAAAAATTTCTCTGGGTTTTTCTCAATCGGAACAAATTTTTCAAGCTCTTTCGGATATTGGTAGTTATGGTGAGATGAACTTAGGAACACAAATTTAAACCACGGCTTTTTGCTTTCATTTGCCCCTGAGCGTAAATCCCTCAACAACTTAGTCACGGCTCCTTGGTCATTTTGCAATAAATTACCATCCAGCGGATTAACGTAATTTTTATTTTCAATATCACCAAAAAACATTGGCTTAAGGGAAAAACGATCCAAGTTTGACGAGGTATAAACGCCGATATCATAACCTAGACTCTCGAGGGTTTTGGTTAATAATGTTTGGTGTTTAAATGGTTCCGCTGTCATAAAATCACGATAGGTTGGATGCAATCCATACATCATAGAAAACAGACCATTTACCGTAACATTGCCACCACTAAAGTGGTTGGTGTATTCAATAGCAGACTCACCAAACTTAGCAATATTCGGCGTGACATCCATATTCATAACATCCTGGCGCCAACTTTCTGCAACAAACAATAATATGTTGGGCAACGATTGTTCTACATTTGGTTTACACTCTAATGCCTGCAAAGGGTAATTTAGCAAACTATCATTTCCATTTGCTTTACCACCACTGGTCAGAATATTGCCAACTTGACCCGTTCCCGTTTCAGCTACTTCCGGAAAGGTGTCCGGGAAGTTTTTTTTCAGCTTAGTCATTAAACTATTGGACGTCAGAGGCGCGTAATACGGAAAATACGGTGTGTACTTTGTAATATTAACCTGTCGGTACTCATAGCCGACAACATGAACCACTTGCCCAAGAAGAAACACGACAAAGACGGCAAAGTTAATTCGATAAAGCTTTAAGGCTGGAAACTTATGGCATTTACGGTAAATGACAATATTTACTAATGCCACTAATGACGCGACAAAAAGAGCCAACAGCACTAAGCCAAAAGATATCCCTATGCCTTTAAAATCGTGAAGCAACATATTGATGAACATCATGTCTACGTGAAAGCGGTAAACCCCAAATAGAAAGAAATCGCCAATCAATACAATATCAAACAGGATCTTTGGGATTAGGATGCAAACGGCCAGTCGTTTGATCCAAAACAGCGGTAGTATTAACGATGTGACTACTAAAAATAATAGATAGTAATAAAGCGGAATAATCAGTGAATACGCAGTACCCAATATACTTTGCTCGCCATTTACATTGATTAAAAATGTTAATAACAGTAACCACGAAAACAAAAAGCTGTACGCCAGAAAACGAAACATTTGTTCTGAATTTTGTTTTACTGAAAATGCATTTTTTAACGTTGTGAGATACGTCATATTCATTACTAATACCTTTGGAACACTTAAAAGGACCATTTAACTTGATGGTAAATGCGATAAATTAAGCCCAAACTCAATAGGAGCCTTTTGCACTTTTATCAATTACTGGAAACGCCATGGATTTGTATCATATACATTTCCGACTAACGTTTTACCAACTAATGGTAACGCCCATGCCTAAGCCGTCATAAAATGCATAAGGATGAAATTGATACCAGCTCCCAATATCATTTTTATTTACACTATTGACCGACTCCCATGCCATATACCAACCGAGTAGCACTTGAGATAAATAGTGGGCGTCATCATGTATTCGAGACCAGCCTGACAAGGTTGATGCAAAATAAGCAACATTTCTTTGCCACGGCGCTAATCCCTCGGTTTGCGCTAAAGTGATAAATGGCACTGCGCCCACAAATGAATGACCACTGACCCCATTACTGTCGTTAAACGGTCGCCATTTAGCATCTTGGTATTCATCAGACGGTCTTGAGCCCCCTGTTAATAATTGCACCGCATACATTGCTGGACCACCGACTAAATAGGCTCGCATTGTGCGTTCGCCCCACGCTCCGGTTTTACTCGACGCATCTGCGATCTGCATCGATGCGGCAACAAGGGTAAGCGGAACCAAGATGTTTTTTTCGCCAAATAATTTTGCCACTTTGGCAACATCTTTTGATGTGCCAGATACCACATTATCGCGATGCCACTGTTGAAATTCCGTATCAATATTTGTATGCGCAATAACAGCACCAACACCGTAAAACTTAGCCGCTCGCCATAGGCGTTCTGAGGTATAAAACGACTGATAGTCTGATTTTATCGTTTGCCACGCGGCGTCGGGTGTAAATTTAAAGTCCTTGGCCTGAGCCTGACCTGTTAAACATAATAAAAATAAACAGGCACTAAAATACGCTCGCATATGAGAAAAGCTCCAATAATAAAAAGGTGGTGTTATCTAATGACTATCGATTAATAAAATCAATAATATGTACAAGCCAAACTAGACTTGCAATGGTGAGTGCTAGTGTAACTGCAGCACTCCCTAAGTCTTTTGCTCTGCCCGACAATTCGTGCCGTTCAAAACCAATACGGTCAACAGTTGCTTCTATAGCTGAATTTAATAACTCAACGATAAGCACAAATAACATCGCGATGAGCAACATCGCAAAACCAAACAAGGTGTCTGAAATGAAAAAAGCGACAGGTGTTAAGAATAAAACAAGGATCAGTTCTTGGCGAAACGCTGCTTCATGTTTAAAGGCTGCTTTAAAGCCCAAAATTGAGCAATGAGTCGCTTTTAAAATACGAGATAAGCCTGAGCCATTTGGTTTATTTGGGATTGTATCTGCTGAACCATTATTTTCTTCCGGTGACGAACCGGCATTATCTTGCGACATGTTTTACCTAACTTTAAGTTATTATTATTTTCATTTTGGTGACTAAGTTGACCACTTATATCGGCATCCCGCATTGTAAATTTTTTCTACTGTAATTGAAATGGTTCAATCGTGGCCGGTCAACTGGTTGCTTAAAATATCATATTTTAACAAGCCGGGGATATGACTTTGCAGTCGTGTTTCGGTTTTATCTAACGATTCAAAGCGCTGACAAAAGGCATTTGCTTTTACGGCAATCCGATCAGCATTAATTTTAAGCGATTTATCAACGTCTTCACTTAACATTTTAACCCGCTCGCCAATATCAATATTGGTGCCTTCTATTCCATCGTCGTTTTCTCGCAAAGCCTCTCCCATTGCACCTAACATAATTTGCAGTGAGTCAGTAACAATTTGATTTACTTGGTTTCCCAATTCATCTTCGAAAAAATCGTCTAACTTATTAAGGGCCTGAGGCGCGATATAAAAGTTGTCACCGCTGCGGGCAAACTTTTCTAATATGCCGTTTTTCAGTTTACTAAAGTGTTCTTCAATACCTCTTGCTGAGTCGCTGCCAGCTAAGCTTTTAACAACTTTATCGAACGCGTCGAAGCCAAGCTCCATACTTTCCATCGCGATCATAACTATTTCAGGAAGCTCTTTTCTTAACCCTAAGCTAAATTCTCGAACCATGTATTTTTCTTGGTCCGTTAAAACAATAAGATCGCCGTTGATAAACAGCTGTGAATCGTTATTAATTTGTACAAAAGTACGACCACGTTGCATAACACGTATGTGATCAGGAGAAATGAGTAATCCCATTTTTAGTTGAATTGGGCACCCACCAGCATGGGCTGCTTTTGCGTTGCCAACGAGTAAAAAAACTGCAGTAAAGATAACCCAAAATGGTCGTAAATATGTCAACGGATACGCCTAACTAAAAATTTGTCGTCATATTATAGTCTGGCGCGACTATGAACAAGTTTCCATGTTATTCAGCGTATCGTACCATTCGTACATAGAAATCAGAAAATTTGTCGGAGCTGTCGATGCGGCCGTTATCAAAAGCGATTGACCACGCCTCCATTGACAAGTCGGCAGATGTATTAGGGGTTGACGTCCAAAATCCGCCAACCGGCGACGCTGGGAACATAGATATATTAATCGACGGCGATACACATTTATGTTCAACAATCGACGCTAACTCTTTGAGATTGGGTAAACGCCAATCTGTATTGTTATTTACTCTAAAGGTCGCTGCTTGTTGTAATGCTTGTTGCCAGGTCAGACGTAACGGCTCGCCAACACATGTTTGCGAAGTGGTATTCCATGTTTGCCCAACAACACACTTTGCCCATATCAAGCCCGTAAGGGAATCGTTCAAATAAGTATCTGTTGTACCTATGTCAAATCTATCAGACGGCGTTGTTTCAGTTTTGCCATCACAGCTTTGTTCGGCGTAAACGCTATTTGATAGCAAAGCTAAATTAGCCAAAGCAAACGTAACTAAACGGGTAATTTTAATGCTTTTCATTATGGTGTTCTCACTAACATAATATACGCAGACTTTGACGGCAGGATAACAGAGTCATCGCCCGTCGACAGATCCAAAACCCACTGGAACCCGCCACCACCTTCGGCCCCTTCATCAGATGTCCAATAAAACTTATGACCCAAGGTAGTGCGATTTGGGTGATAACGGAATAACTCTGAGTCGAGCAGAAAGTCTTGATCGGTGTCGTTGTAATTGATGATCGACAACAATTCCATATAAGTAGGCACTCGCCAGTTTGCCCCACCACAAAATGTTGCCGTATTTACGCTATTCACATAGGTATCGACGCCACATGAAACGCTACTTGAACAAGAAGACGAACCAACGGCGGTGTCATCATAAGAATAGTAATTCTCTGCGCCTCTTAAGGTAGAGAACTGCGGTACAGCAATCTGTGCTTTCACCTCCCATATTAGGCCAGTGAAATTGTCTCGAACGCAGCTAAATACTTCATTGTCGTTTTCTATCTCATCGCCATTCACATCAAACTTAGTAAAGTCGAATGACTGTGAACCGGTGCCACTTTTGTCTAGAACTTGATAGACCGAATCTCGGCCATGTTCGGCATCCTGAGAAGGAAACTCATCAGCCCCACAATCAATCTGGCCGGTATTGTCATAACACTCTGTTACACCCGTGTCGTGCAATAATCCTAAATTAAGTGGGCCAACCGTGATTGAAACAGAATCACTGCCGTTGTTGTTTAATGTATCAGTGACGGTGAGTTTAAATATAAGTACCTCTTCTGAATCGACATCTGGCGCGATAAAGTTGGCATTACAGGTAGCCGAGTCATTAATCGTGACATCCGTACCACTTGTTTGTGTCCAAAGACAACTATAGTCGGAGTTTGTCGCGACACTATTGGTGCCGTCAAGCAGGACTAAGGTAAATTCATCTACTTCTCGGTCATCCCCAGCATTAGCTGCGATAGAAACGCCAGCGGCAGATATTTGTACGTCGTAAATATTACTTTGAGCGGCTTCAAAATTATCAATTACTGTAAGCTGAAGCTTGTAGTTTGTGAGTGTTGCTACCAATGGGGCTTCGAAAGAAACGGCAACATCATTTTTTTCAGTGGTAAAACTTAAAGGCGCGTTACTGTCGACTTGTCGCCATTGATATTCCCTAATTTCACCGTCTATATCATAACTGTCTTCGCCGGTTAATGTGACGATATCATAAGTGTTATATGGCGGAAGTTCGGTATTACTGGCTTTTATAATCGCAACAGGTGCACTGTTTTTATTGGTGACAAAAACATTAACTGAGTCTTTAACTTGCTGGCCATCAATTGATGTATAGGTGATCTCAAAGGTTAATGTAGAGTCGACATTAACGGTAGGTGTAATAAGCTCCATCGTCGCGGCGGGTTCTTCTGGGAATTCTTCAATAGCTGGGCCTTGGGTTTGAACCCAACTAATAACGCCGCCGGCGGGATATACTTCAGCATTTAATGTGAATGCCACACCTTCAATCACGGTAATATCTTGCCCAGCATTTACGCTGGCAATAGTTGCCGGAGACACGCCATTTTTTTGCTGGTCGCTACAAGCGGCAAACAATAATAATAGTGTCAGATTTAATATCAGTCTTAACCAATTCATAAATAGAGTTTAATCGCCCTAGCCTCGTAGTGCATTTATATTAACCACAGACATAGTATTCAATATTCAAATTGCCATTCTAATGACAACGCACAGTTGTGTTCGTCAATTATTGAATACCACAGTGCTTTAACAACTGTCATTATATTTACACTAAAGAAAGCAAAGTTAGTGCCAGCTAAGTTATGTTGCTATTGCAAGCACAAAAAAACCGAAATCGCCTGCACGTTTTCGGTTTTTTTCACACCAATGTCAGTAATTCAACTTGGCATTTAAGCAATGATAAAACGAATTATTCAGCCGCGGCTTCAGAATCGTCTTTATATTTTGCAGCGGTTTCAGCAACCAATGGTTGAAGTTCACCTTTTTGAAACATTTCCATAATAATATCGCAGCCACCAACTAATTCACCGTCGACCCATAATTGTGGGAACGTTGGCCATTCAGCATAGGCAGGTAGTTCAGAGCGAATATCTGGGTTTTGTAAAATATCTACGTAAGCAAACGGTTCGCCACATTGCATTAACGCTTGTGTTGCTTGCGAAGAAAAACCACATGATGGTAATTTTGGACTACCCTTCATGTAGATTAAAATTGGATTTTCGGCGATTTGTTGTTTGATTTTATCAATGGTTTCCATTGTTAACCTCTGGTGTCATGTGCCAATGCAGGCATTCAAGTAAAATTCAGTCGTTTTATAATCTGGTTGTTTTATAAAAATTAATGAAAAAGCGATAACATAGTTTAAAATGGATGCTTGAATCTCAATATTCAACCCTTATTTAACTGTTATATAAAAATTAACATAAGGTTATAAAACTTATACTTGAGTAAATTAGTCAAGTTTTATAATCTTAACAGCAAACATAAACAAAGCCAACGGAGAGACCAACATGGCGTTCGAATTACCAGCTCTACCTTATGCAAAAGATGCATTAGAACCACACATCTCAGCTGAGACATTAGACTTTCACCACGGTAAACACCACAACACATATGTTGTTAAATTAAACGGTCTTATCGGCGGAACTGAATTTGAAGGTAAATCATTAGAAGAAATCGTAAAGAGTTCTGACGGTGGCGTATTCAACAATGCAGCTCAGATCTGGAACCACACGTTTTATTGGAATTCATTAAGCCCGAATGGTGGTGGTGTTGCAACAGGTGCAGTTGCAGACGCGATCAACGCAAAATGGGGTTCTTTTGAGGCATTCCAAGCAGCGCTTAACGACAAAGCAGTTAACAACTTCGGTTCTAGCTGGACTTGGTTAGTTAAATTAGCTGACGGTTCACTAGACATCGTAAATACATCAAACGCGGGTACACCAATCACTGAAGAAGGTGTTACACCAATTCTTACAGTGGACCTTTGGGAACACGCTTATTACATTGATTACCGCAATGTTCGTCCAGATTACCTAAAAGGTTTCTGGGCATTAGTTAACTGGGAATTTGCAAACCAAAACTTTGCATAATTTCAATTAAGCTAAAATTGATTAAGCCGTGATTAGAAATAATCGCGGTTTTTTTTGGTCTTCTATTTATTCATTGGCGCTTTCCCCTTATCATTCACTCCAAATCCAATAAGATTTAAAAATTTAATGAAAGATATTCTTCTCGCCTCAGGCAACAAAGGCAAAGTTAACGAATTAAAAGAAATGTTAGCGCCATTTGGCCTTAACGTAGTTCCACAAAGCCAATTTAACGTTGAAGAAGTGCCAGAAACTGGTACCACGTTTGTTGAAAACGCAATTATCAAAGCCCGTCATGCAGCACAGGTAACCGGTTTACCCTGTATTGCAGATGACTCAGGTTTAGAAGTCGCTGCTTTAAACGGTGCTCCGGGTATTTATTCAGCGCGCTTTGCCGGTGACAATGCAACAGATGGCACCAATATAGATAAATTACTCGGCATGTTGAGCGACGTTGACACTTCTCAGCGCCAGGCTCGATTTGTTTGTGTTTTAGTTTATATGCGTCATGCTGACGACCCAACCCCAATTATTTGTCAGGGTCATTGGGACGGTGTTATCCAGACGCAACGCAGCGGTGACAATGGATTTGGTTACGATCCTGTTTTTTATCAACCACATTTAGATAAGACAGCAGCGCAATTAACTCCAGACGAGAAGCATGGTCTAAGCCATCGCGGCCAGGCACTACGTCAATTAGTGGCACAACTAGAGCAACAACGCAAAAGTGGTATATAACTAATGCGAAAGCATCATTAAATGCGTCTAAGCTCACAAAAAACAAATAAAGAGTCGTCAATTTGAATACCTTGCAGTTACCGCCGTTGAGTTTATATATCCACATTCCATGGTGTGTGCAAAAGTGTCCTTATTGTGATTTTAATTCCCATGCGCTTAAGTCTGGGATCCCTGAGCAGGAATATGTATCGCATTTGATTGACGATCTCACGGTTGACTTAAAGTGGGTACAAGGTCGGCAACTCCATTCTATATTTATTGGTGGTGGAACCCCGAGTTTGTTATCTGAAACCGCCATTGCTCGGTTATTAGCTGAAGTTCAAAACCGCATTGAATTTGCACCAGATATTGAGATAACACTCGAAGCAAACCCAGGGACGCTGGAATACAATAAATTTAGCGGTTTTTCTGATGCCGGTGTGAATCGTATCTCCATTGGCGTGCAAAGTTTTCAGGCCGACAAACTAGAAGCATTAGGGCGAATACACTCCCCTGATGAAGCGGAAAAAGCAGCCCGTTTTGCAACGTCGACTGTACCAACATTTAATCTCGATTTAATGCATGGGTTGCCAGACCAAACGTTAGATGACGCCCTTGGTGATCTAGCAAACGCAATTGACCTTTCGCCTACACATTTATCTTGGTATCAATTAACGATTGAACCAAATACGTTATTTTATTTTAGGCCGCCAACTTTACCTGAAGACGACATTCTATGGACGATACAAGAAGAAGGTCAGAAACTTATCGCCGACGCCGGTTATCGTCAATATGAAATTTCGGCCTACGCCAAGCCCGGGTTTGAGTGCAAACACAACTTAAATTACTGGCGATTTGGTGACTATCTTGGGATTGGTTGCGGAGCACATGGTAAAATAACCAACCTGCAAAATGGCAACATCGTCCGCACTGAGAAAGTGAAGCACCCAAAAGGATATATGGATTTAACTCAGCCCTATTTGAAAAAACAATGGACGGTGCCAGAAGACGACTTGCCATTTGAGTACTTTATGAACAAGCTCAGATTGTTTGAACCATTTGATTTAGCCGACTTCAGCCAGTTTACCGGTCTTGACGCCAGCAGTATCGATGTACCTCTCCAACAAGCCATTGCCAAAGGGTTGATTAGCGCTGATCGTCCCAATATTTTTAGCATAACGCCTCATGGTCATTTATTTTACAATGACCTTTTAGATCTATTTTTAGCCTAATCTAACTTTGACTTTATGCGCCCTCCCCCTATCTACCTTTGGTTTTATGCTATTCACCGTAAATTTCTTTTGACTTACGCTTAGTAACTCGCCATTTACCAACTTTTTGTTACACTCATAACGTACTTTATCCGATACATTATTTTGGCAGCGATTTGGGTTAAAACCGACGTAACGCCACTGGAATAAATAACTAATAAATTCGGGTGCCCTATCACCCTATACTTATAATAAAAAAGGGAACATTGATGAAATTAAAATACACAGCACTAGCGGTTACATTGACGCTTGGCCTGACAGCCTGCGAAATGATGCCAAATCTTTCATTAGATCAAAAAACGGCTGTTGAAGTTAGCACACAAGCTGAATCTGAGAAAGCCAACAAAATATTTGAAGAGATATTTACTGAAGGCGTAATGCGCTCTCCTATTTATCAAACTTATATGGCCATTAAAAAAGATTACGGTAAATGGGATGACATCTCTGAAGCTAACGAGTTAAAAGAACTAGAGTTCACTAAACAAGATTTGAAAAAAGTTAGAACCATTGACGTTAAAAAGCTTGATGCTCAAACTGCACTTAGCTATAAACTGATTGTTCAGCAACTAAAAGACCAAATTGCCGATTTCAAATGGCGTAACCATAACTACCCAGTTAATCAAATGTTTGGTTTGCACTCTATGGTTCCTTCGTTGTTAATCAACCAACACCAAATTTCATCTGTATCAGATGCAGAGGCTTATATAAGCCGTATTCACGGTGTGAAGACATTGTTCTCTGAATTGGAGAAAGGCCTAAACAAACGAGCTGACTTAGGTATTATCGCACCTAAATTTGTTTACCCTTATGTCATTTCTGACAGTAAAAACCTATTGAAAGGCGCACCTTTTGATAATGGCGAAGACAGCACAGTATTAGCTGACTTCAGCCGCAAAGTAGCTGCACTTGAAATTGAGCAAACAGAAAAGGACAAACTTCTTGCTGACGCTAAATTTGCATTAACTAACTCATTTAAGCCTGCATACGAAAGCTTAATCGTTAATCTTGAAAAACTGGAAGCCCGAGCTGACAATATTGACGGTGTTTGGAAATTTCCAAACGGCAAAAAGTTTTATAACAATGCCCTTAAAAATACGACAACGACCACTAAAACTGCAAATGAGATCCACAACATTGGTTTAAGTGAAGTAGAGAGAATTCATAACGAAATGCGCGGCATCATGAAGCAAGTAAACTTCAAAGGTGACTTGCAGGCATTTTTCGAATTTATGCGTACCGACAAACAGTTTTATTACCCTGAAACCGAAGCAGGTAAAAAGCGTTACTTAGATGAAGCGGTTGCTTTAATCGACAACATGAAGTCACGTTTAGACGAGTTGTTTATCGTTAAACCAAAAGCAGACATGATTGTAAAAGCAGTTGAGTCTTTCCGTGAAAAATCAGCAGGTAAAGCTTTTTACCAACAACCGGCTCCAGATGGCTCACGTCCTGGCACCTATTACGCGAACTTGTACCGTATGAGTGACATGCCAACTTATCAAATGGAAGCATTGGCTTACCATGAAGGTATTCCTGGCCACCATATGCAAATTGCCATTGCTCAAGAATTAGAAGGAATTCCTAAATTCCGTAAATTTGGTGGATACACAGCGTATGTTGAAGGTTGGGGTTTATACTCTGAAATGATCCCTAAAGAGATTGGTCTTTACGAAGATCCGTATTCTGATTTTGGTCGTCTTGCTATGGAATTATGGCGTGCTTGTCGTTTAGTCGTCGATACAGGCATCCATGCTAAAAAATGGACCCGTGAAGAAGGTATTGCGTATTACGTAAACAACACGCCAAATCCTAAACCAGATGCAGTTAAAATGGTTGAACGTCATATTGTTATGGCATCTCAGGCAACGGCATACAAAATTGGTATGTTAAAAATTGTTGAATTACGTGAAGCGGCGAAGTCAAAACTAGGGAGCAAGTTTAGCCTTCCTGAGTTCCACGACGTTGTCCTTAAAAATGGTGCGGTACCATTAAATGTTCTAGAAGACCTAGTTAACCAGTGGGTTAAATCTAAAGCTTAAATAGCCTTGTTTGATATAAGCACGTTTGATAATGCCGCGTTGGTTTAGCGCGGCATACTTAAAACAGCTTACTAAACGACTTAACCAAGCTAGATAACAAAACGTAAGAAACAAAAAAGGTGGCCTAGGCCACCTTTTTTAATCTTGTTATTTCATCAATTGAATAAATGAATTTAGCCTAATTTATCAGACGCTACATGATAACGAGGATCTTCATTGATATTCATTTCAACAAACTTCTGCGCTTTTTCAAGTAAATCACGACATTCAGGACTGATATGACGAATATGCAATTTTTTGCCAGCGGCAACGTATTTATCAGCTAAACCATCAATTGCATCTAAACCAGAACTGTCCCAAATACGAGAATTTTTGAATTCGATTACCACGTCGTTCGGATCGTTTTCAACATCAAACAACTCGCGGAAATGCCCCACCGAACCAAAAAACAATGGTCCTTCTAAGTCATATACTTTCCAACCTTCGCTATCTACAGAGGTTCTGACAAATAAATGAGTTGCATGTTTCCAGGCAAAAACTAACGCAGAAACAATAACACCAACAACAACCGCAATGGCAAGGTCGGCAATTACCGTAACGCCAGTCACGAGCAATAACACAAACGCGTCTTCTTTATTTGCGCCACGTAGAATTTTGAATGATGCCCATTCAAAGGTTCCTAAGACCACCATGAACATCACGCCAACTAATGCAGCAAGTGGGATCAATTCAATCCAAGGCGCTAAGAACAAGATAAACGCTAACAAAACCAGTGCCGCTGTGATCCCAGATAAACGACCACGACCACCAGAGTTAATATTGATCATTGATTGACCAATCATCGCACAACCACCCATGCCGCCGAAAAATCCGTTTACCGAATTTGCAACGCCTTGACCGATACATTCTTTATTGCCACGACCACGAGTATCCGTTAATTCATCGATAAGTGTCAGTGTTAATAACGATTCGATTAGACCAACAAGTGACAAAATAATTGCAGTAGGTAGCACGATATATAGAGTTTCAAGTGTAAACGGCACCATTGGGATAGCAAAACTAGGAAGTTCACCAGCCAGTGTAACGGTGGCTTTTTCAGCTTCAGGCACCATATCACGAACAAAATCGATAACCGTTCGTGCGTCAACATCTAAGCCATGGACAATGCCAGTAACCGTTAAGATAGCGACTAATGAAGCCGGAATAGCGGTAGTTAGCTTAGGTAAAAAATGAATAATCCCCATCGTTAGGGCAACAAGGCCTAACATGATGTACATTTGATTACCTTGCATCCATTGTTGAATACCTGTGGCATCAACAATTTTGAACTGCCCCATTTGCGCTAGAAATATAACAATCGCAAGGCCATTTACAAAACCCAACATAACAGGATAAGGCACAAGTCGAATAAACTTCCCTAACCTAAATACCCCAGCCAATATCTGTAATATCCCCGCTAGAATAACCGCGGCAAACAGGTATTGAACGCCATATTGCGCAACTAACGCAACCATAACAACAGCCATCGCACCGGTTGCACCAGAAATCATGCCTGGGCGGCCACCGATTGCCGATGTAATTAAGCCCATCATAAATGCGGCATATAAACCGACCATAGGATCCACACCTGCTACAAACGCAAACGCCACTGCTTCTGGCACGAGCGCTAACGCAACGGTGATCCCCGACAGGACATCATTTTTTACATTAGAATCACTTTTTGTGATCAGATTAAACATGACAACTCCAAATTGCACATTTTGGGCAGGAAATTACCCTAATATTGAAAGCGCGGTAGTCTACCAGAACTGCATAAATGCTTCATTAACAATGTAACTTTTGGACTTATAATTTTTATTTTAGGCACAAAAAAAGCCAATCTAAGATTGGCTTTTAAATAACACTGATGACTAAAATTAACGCAATTGCAGGATAGCCTGAGTGATTGTTGAGTTAACTTCCAGTGCACGTGAGTTTGCTTGATAATTCCGCTGTGCGGTAATTAGGTCAACCAATTCAGTAGTTAGGTTGGTATTGGATTGCTCCAATGTACCTGAACGAATTTGCCCGAATGTCCCAGAGTCGGCTTCACCTGCAAGCGGTTGGCCAGAGGTTTGGCTTTCCGTCCACGACGTATTACCTATTTGAGTCAACCCCTGTTCGTTGGCAAATCTCGCTAACATTATTTTTGTTACTGGAACTGAATCACCATTTGAATATTTAGATTCAATAAGGCCGTCTGTACCAATAGTTACGCCGGTTAATCGACCAACAGTCTTACCGTCTTGGCTTAAACCAGACACTTCAAATGGCGATGAGAACTGTGATAAACCAGACATATTAATATTAAACGTTTGGTCGGCATCGGCACCATTGGTAATTGCATTCGCCCCATCAAATGGTGCGACTGGCGCTGGAACAATTGCCGTAGCACTTGTCGTTAAACCTAAACGTTCAGATTTAGGGTTTGGAAACGTTTCTTCAACCGCAGCACCAGCACTGTCAAACTGCAATAACATGCCTCGTTGACCTGAACGCGATTCAAAACCAACACCGGTTACACCAAGTGCGGTATCTTGCTCAAGATCAACAGGTAACGTATTGCCGTCTTCATCTGTCACTGTTGCATACATAATCCAAGTATTAGAATTGTTTTGTTGTGCTGCAGGTACAGCCGCTAATCCACCAACAAAACCGTCAGATGCAGAGGTCGCATCTAGTGTCGCGTTCGCGTCTAAAATAGCTGGGGTATTTGCCTTAACATAATAAACAGACGCTATGCGGCTGTTACCAAGTGAATCATAAATAACCGTAGACGTTGATGATGTATAACTAGAAGTGTCTGATGCGTCAAACGCTGTTGGGTCAAGTGCAGTTTCGTTGCTGTCTAAGTTAAATGTCATATCAATAGCAGAGGTTTGCTGAGGCGCACCTGCTGTATCAGGAATTTGTACAGGTCGTGTTGTACTCAAACTAACCGATTTAACAGAACCGTCGTCATTGACAGGGAAGCCCTGCAAATAATTGCCGTTTGAGTTAACAATGTAATTATCTGCATCGAGTTTGAACGCTCCAGAACGCGAATACGTTATGTCGCGACTCAATAAGTCATTGGTTAATGCAAAAAAACCACCACCAGATACAGCCATATCTAGGGAGTTTGAAGTAAACAATAGGCTACCTTGAGTAAACTGTTGTGCTACGTCATTGATTAACACACCTTCGCCGTTTGCAGTTCGCGAGTTTGAGAAGATGGAGGAAGAAAAGACGTCGGCAAATTCTGCTCGAGACTCTTTAAATCCATAAGTGTTTACGTTCGCAATGTTGTTCGCGGTTACATCTAGGTCTTTTTGAGCTGCTTTTAAGCCACTCAATGCAATATTAAAAGACATAGGATTCTCCTATTGTTACTTTCTGAACTGCGATATGCAGCTCTTAAAAGAAAATGTATCGTTTAAATTAGTTAACTAGTCGCCTACTGCCAAAATGTCTGACAATCTGATTGCGCCTAATCCTTGTATATTCAATTCAAGTCCCGTGCCATTTTGTCCTAAAGTGACCGAACTTACGTTGCCATAGCTTAAAACAGAGAAGCTTTCTGATTCAGTCGCCCCATTTGGCAAACCTGTAACTTTGACTTCGTATGGTCCAGGAGGCCATGGATTGCCGTCCAGATCTTTACCATCCCATTCAAAGTCCATTAAACCAGATTGTTGACTACCATAAGGAATGATAACGGAACCACCCGTAGAGCTAGTAATTTCTACCAATACGTTCTGAGTTGAACTGCCTAAAGGCACCTGTCCTTTAAAGCCTGTGCCATCTGAATAGGCCATCGGACTATTCAACAACACGTTTCGGCCAACTAAAGAAGACGCTTCTAGTGCTTGGTTCGATGTCATCGATGCTGTCAAAGAATCCATTTTGTCACCTAGACCAGTGATCCCATCAGCCATTGTGAATTGCGTCATCTGAGAAATCATGTCTTCATTAGATGTTGGATTTAGCGGGTCCTGCATTGATAGCTGTGTGGTAAGCAAGGTATAGAAGTCTTCTTGACCCATCTGGCCATTCACTTCGTTAGTTACAATGCTTTCTTCCTGCCAACGTAAATCTTCTGTTAACGAATTTGATATAGTGTTATCTATCATGGTGTATTACCTTAACGTTGACCCATTTGTAATGTTTTACTCAACATTTGCTTTGCTGCATCAGCAACTTGCACATTTGTCTCATAAGAGCGTGATGCTGAGATCATGTTTGCCATTTCTTCAACAACGTTGACATTAGGTTTGTAAATATAACCATCGCTATCTGCCATTGGATGACTTGGGTTATGTTCAATGTTTAGCGGAGCGTCACTTTCAACAATGCCGAGCACATTAACGCCTGGAGACTGTGTTTGAGCACCAAGTGCTTTATCCATTTCTGCGGCAAAAACTGGATGCCTTGCGCGGTAAGTTTCACCGACACTACTCGACACCGTATTGGCGTTAGCAATATTACTTGCTGTTGTGTTCAATCGTACTGATTGAGCGCTCATACCAGTGCCTGAGACACCAAATACATTATATAAACTCATTGTTATTGCCCTCCACTAAGGGCTGACTTCAACCCTTTAATTTTGCCATTTAAGAATTGCAAACTTGCTTGGTACTCGATGGAATTTTGCATAAACAAATTACGTTCAACCTGAACGTCGACACTGTTGCCGTCGCCGGTATCAGGTTGGTTTGGGATGCGGAATTTTTCATGCGAATTAGCGTTGATAGACAAGTCAAAATGTTTGTCATGTGTTTTCGACATAGTATGACTTTGCTTCTTTTGTGCATTTTGCAATGCGTCCGCAAAATCAACATCTTTTGCTTTATAGCCTGGCGTATCGGCGTTAGCGATATTGCTAGACAATATCTCTGCACGCTCTGACCTCGCTAACAAAGCATATTGATGTATACCAAATGCTTTATCTAAACTAATAGCCATATTCGCTCCCAATCGTCACTTTGTATTCTTAAATCTGTGTTGAAAAGAAATGCAAAATAAAGGCCAAGAAAAAATGACACTTAATAATTAGGGAGGGAAAAACAATTAAAACGTTGAAAATTAAGGATTAATTAAAAGTAAATGAAGACTAGCCTTATAAAAGGCTAGCTTTTTTTGCGGTAAACGATACCTGGGTTACAACGAACCATTTCAAATTTGTCGCTTAATCCGGACATGGATTCAGAAGCGCCAAGAACCAAATAACCGTTAGGATTCAATTGCGCTGCAAACTTATTGATAATTTGAGACTTAATCTCTGGGGAAAAATAAATAAGCACATTGCGGCAAAAGATGACATCAAACTTACCTAACAACTGGTAACTGTCGAGTAAATTTAAATGTCTAAAATTAACGAGGCGGCGAATATCAGCCCTGACCTGCATCATGCCATTGCCGCTGTCTGCAAAATATTTACTGCGGCGTTCTTGAGACAAACCACGAGACAGCGCCAAGTTGTCATATTCCGCATTTTTACAGATATCTAACATCGTATTAGAAATATCCGTTCCTAGAACCGAAAACATACTTTTGCTCGAAACCGACGGCGATGTACGATATTCATCAATAGTCATACCAATGGAATATGGTTCTTGACCTGACGAACTGGCCGCAGACCAAATTTTGATCGGACGCCCTTTATCAAGCTCTGGCAATAAATTATTTTTTAACAGTTCATAAGGATAGGTATCACGAAACCATAAGGTTTCGTTTGTTGTCATCGCATCAACAACCGCAGCTCGTAATTGACGTTCTGTCGGTTTTAGCGTTTTGCTGACAAGCTCCGCCAAGGTGCCAATTTGGAACCTTGTCATGAGGGGCGAAAGGCGACTCTTCACCAAATACAATTTGCTATCGCCTAGTACAATGCCACATTGTTGCTCTAGAAACTGACAAAATACGCGGTAGTCTGAATCACCTAGAGTATTACTATTCAAAACTGATTTCTCATTCAAATGCCATTGTTAGTCTGTATGTAGCCATTTTTGAACCGCTCCAGCGAGTTCATCAGGGTTAAATTTCGCAATAAAATCATCAGCCCCGACTTTTTCAACCATTGCATGGTTAAAAACACCGCTCAATGAGGTATGAAGTATAACATGTAAATCGGCAAGCTTAGGCCGAGATTTAACTTCGGCTGTTAAGGTATAACCATCCATTTCTGGCATTTCTACGTCAGAGATCAGTAGGCCAATTTTTTCAGTGACAGAATGTTCACAGCTCGCGGCGACTTCAACCAAATAATCGAGGGCTTCTTTACCGTTTTTCTTCGCTTCAATGGGTAACCCTAACCCCTCTAAAGCCCGTTTCACCTGATTTCTCGCAACAGACGAGTCATCAGTAATTAGGATAATACGGTCTCCCAAATCACTTTGCATCTCAGTGTCGGTGACAATACCGTCTGAAACGATTGTGCTTGAAGGCGCTATTTCTTCTAATATTTTTTCCACATCCAAAATTTCGATCAATTCATTGTCGATTTCAGTCACGGCCGTTAAATAGTTAAAGCGACCCGACCCTTTTGGTGGGGGCATAACAGAACCCCAGTTTAAGTTTACAATTCGTTCAACAGAATCCACCAAAAATCCCTGAATGGTCCGATTGTATTCAGTGATAATAATAAAACAGTCTTCCAATTTTTTAATTGGACGCCCACCTGTTGCTAAACTCATATCAATAACAGAGATGGTCTGCCCTCGAATATGAGCAATTCCTTTCACATAGCTATTTAATCTTGGCATCACAGTTAATGGTGGGCATTGCAGAACTTCACGCACTTTAAAAACATTAATGCCATAACGTTGACGACCATTTAACTTGAAAAGTAAAAGTTCCAGCCGGTTTTGACCAACTAATTGGGTTCTCTGATTAACCGAGTCAAGAATACCCGCCATATAACTTCTCCAATAAACTAGGAACGAAAATTGCTTACTCTGTAATGAACAACGTAATAAACAATGATAAATAGATGTTTTTAAGCCTTTAAATATAACTTTAGTCTTGTTTTAGCTTAATACCAACATCAAAACAAATGAAAAAACGCCAGCAATTTGACGGTTTGTCGAATGAAATCAAACTGGCTCGTTAACTATATGATAAAGCATAGTAAAAAGGCGATGAATATGTTGAAAAATTTCCCAAAAGTTTACGTATTAACCATAATCTTTTTATTCACCACATTGGGTGTATCGGCGTCCACGTCAAATTCTTTAATTCAAAAACAACTTATTGACGGTGTAACTCGTTATGTAAATCAAACGGTTAACCCAGACGACAGTGAACATATTAAGGTTAAAACGATACCATTGGACAATCGAATTAGGGTTAATCAATGCCAAGTTCCACTTGAGTATGAAATGATGAATCGTCGTAAGTTCACCAGACAATTTCCAGTTAAGGTCAGCTGCAACGCAACAGGTGCGTATTGGAAAATGTTTGTCCAGGTCCGCGTGACAGAATATATTGAAGCGCTAGTAACAACAAAAAGTGTTGGTAAAGGCGAACTCATAACCGAAGACCATATTACCCTTAGCCTTATAGAAAAAAGAAATGTTGATACCGGCAATGCGATTTCGACCGAAGCACTAATCGGTGGCCGAGCGATCCGTAACTTACATCGAGGCTTTCAAATCGGTGCTAATGATGTTTGTCTGGTTTGTAAAGGTGATAGCATATCGATTGTGGCACAGTCATCTAACATGATGATTAAAACGAATGGTACCGCCATTGAGAGTGGTGCATTTGGTGAGTCAATTAAGGTTAAAAACAATTCTTCAGACCGTATTGTTAAAGGCACGGTTGGAGAATTAAGACAAGTGTACGTAAATTTATAAAATAGTGTTAAAGTTTACCTATTGGCAGCCGATAGCAATGATGAGTAAATATTTTTGGTGGGTATAGTCATGGTAAACGATGTGAAAAATAGTGGATTACAAGGTAACAACACTTTGTACCACGCAAAAAAACAACACTTAGAAGAAGTTAAACACGATTCCGTAAAGCACACGACTACGTCGCGAGGTGCTGAGAAGGACTCTGTCGCGCTTACGCCGCAGGCAAAACAATTGAAAGAATTACAAAAAAAGATTTCGGACGGCGATGGTTTCGACCGGAAAAAAGTTGAAGAAATTAAAAAGGCAATTACCGAAGGTGCATATAGTATCAATTACGAACGCTTAGCGTCGAAATTGGCCGCTTTCGAATTTGATTTATAACTATGGCAGAACAACCAGAAATAATTACTCATTTGAAAAATGTTTTACTGCAACAACGACTAAATCTTCAGTCGATGATGGAGATATTGGCATCTGAATTAGAAGCTGTGAAAAAACGCGACGGTGACCAATTGTCGCGCGTAGCTACAGAAAAAGAAAAGCTGCTGAATGCTATTTCTGAAATTGACAATCAATGCAACACAGAGCAATTTAAGCCATATATTACTGGTAACGACGAATTGTCTGCATTAAGAGATGAAATTGTAGAAGCATTTGAAGTTTGCCAACAAAAAAATGAAGTTGTGTATTTAACTGCAACACAAACTCAAGTCGCCATCGACGAAGTCAAGCGCCTATTAATTGGCGGAAGCCGAAACTCAACATACGACTCGTATGGCCAGAAAAAGACTGGCGGCAGTTTAGGTAAAGGAATCAAAGCCTAAGCCTTTCAGCTGCTATATCCTCGGCCAGTAATATGGCCAAATTCAATACCATCAGTTTCATATCCCTTTATTCTGTTAACCAAAACGCACGCGCCTTTACGGTACCTGTTTGGATTGATGTTTTTTGTGTTGAACTTATGAGCTAATTTAAGGACCAGTGGAGGACCAGTGGGGTCAGAGTCGCTGATATTTAAAACTTCCTCAGTACTCGGTTGGAGATCCCTAATATCGCTTAGGCTCTTTTAGGATGACGTTTTACTTTCTGAAATTATGAGCCAATTGAAGGCGGATTATGAACTTCCTCTGCACTTGGTTGGAAACCTGTGGGGTCAAAGTTGCTGATATTTATAATTTCCTCTGCATTCGGTTGGAGATCCCTAATATCGCTGAGGCTCTTTTGGGATGACGGTATTTCTGGTAGTTGGAATGACGTTTTCTGTTTTGTTCTGAAGGTGGTTTTTCTTTAAAACAAGGTGTTGTTACACATAAAGTTCAGGCAACATTTCCCTTCGTCTAAATCCCCCTTAGTTGAGATTTATATCTCGAAGTGAACGGCAGGGACGCCGTTGCAAGGAATGTGCATAGGGATGTGCGTACATTCCGTCTTCGACGATAATATAAATCTTAAATAAGGATTAGGGATTTGGCCGAAAGCGGTCTTTTTGCCTACTTTTTGGGCTGTTGCAAAAAGTATGGTCGACGCAGTCGAAATGGCCGCCCGCAGGGCAAAGAAAAGCGAATTATGAAATTCCTCTGCATTCGGTTGGAGCTCCCAAATATCGCTTAGGCTGACTCATATTACAAGCTTTGGGGATGACGTTTTTTGTTCTGATTACTTGAGCCAATTAAAAGCGGATTATGAACTTCCTCTGCACTTGGTTGGAGATCCCTAATATCGCTTAGGCTGACTCATATTACAAGCTTTGGGGATGACGTTTTTCGTTCTGATTACTTGAGCCAATTGAAGGCGGATTATGAACTTCCTCTGCATTCGGTTGGAGATCCCAAATATCGCTTAGGCTCTTTTAGGATGACGTTTTTCGGTTTGGTTCGGATGACGGTTTTTCTGTTTGGTTCGGATGACGGTTTTCTCAATAACTAGTTATCACACCTAAAGTTCAGGCTGCATATTACTTCGTCTAAATCCCCCTTAGTTGAGATTTATATCTCGAAGTGAACGGCGGGGACGCCGTTGCAAGGAATGTGTTCACTTAAAGGACGAAGGGAATTCGTCAGTACATGGATGTACGTCAGACGAACTAGGGATGTACGTACATTCCGTCTTCGACGATAATATAAATCTTAAATAAGGATTAGGGATTTACCACAAAGCGGTCTTTTTGGTTACATGATCTTAGAAACAAGAGCGGCTGTTGAGAAAAGTGACTCGCCTTTAGGCGAAAAGCCGCCTGCAATGCACAAGTAACACGTCAGTATGGTCGACGTAGTCGAAAAGCTGCCTGCAAGGCAAATTATCCTAAGACTTACCTTTAAACTTCCTAATACGTTCTACGTATCCACGAACTATTGATACATCAAGCGGTCGGCGTTGTTCGTCTAACACTTTAGCGCCAAATTCTTCGGCAATTTTCTTTGCTGCATTGTGCATCATATTAAACGTTTGTAGTGGTTCTAAGGCATTTGGTAATGTCATAAAAATAGTTAAACCACGGGTTGAGAACTGCTCCATATTGTCCGGATCAAAAGTACCTGGATTAAACATGTTAGCAAGACTAAACAAAATTTCGCCCTGCCCTGAATTTAGTTCATGGCGGTGGAAAAATTCCATTTCACCAAATTTGAAGCCAAGTGTAAGAAGTAGAGGCAACAGTCTCGCACCTTCAATAACAGCACCTTCTGACTTATCGACAAACAGCATCAGCACTTCTTGTGGCGGTTCAGGCTCGGTTTTAGGGGCGTCAGTCGCTTGGAATGAAGGCTCTGTTTTGAATTTTGGCTCAGACTGAGTTGGTGTGCCAGATTGCATAGACCCACCATCAGCGTGTCGGGTTTGGTTAAACGACACAGATTCGTCGACATCCATTTTAGAAATGTCTTTGAAAACAGGTTTTGCTGGCGCAGGTTCATCTGTAACGTCTGACCAATTACCAAGCTTTGGTTCTAGGTCATCAGGGTCTACTTCACCATGACGCAGGTCGGCACGGACGATATCATCAGAATCATCATAATTAGTGGTAAACTCTGTAGGTTGCTCAGTTTTATCACCAACATTTTGAAACAGCTCATTTTGCGGTTCAAACGTAAGTGTTTCGGTGCTTACGGCTACATCCTCAGCTTTTTCTTCAGGAGGGTTTTCTTGCGCTTTGTGGTAAATCGAATCCACATCAACATTCATAACAGGCAAGCCTTTGTTACCACTCTTAGCTTGCAACTCATTAAAGTCCATTTCCATTTGCTGTAACTTTAACGCTTGGTTTTCTTCGCTTAATTCGTTTTCTTCAATTTGCGGCTCTACGTCGTCAACATATTTACGTTTCCGCTCTTCACCAACTGCTTTACGTACCGTCCAAACACCGTGCAGTATTACCGCGCCGATGGCTAACGATCCCAAAAGAATGAATGCTAATCTTAGTTCTTCTGCCATGTGATAAAAATACCCTTATGAGGCTTCCGCCATTTTTACTGCTTCCTGAATGTCTACCGCGACAAGTCTTGATACACCGGGCTCCTGCATAGTGACCCCGGTTAGATGGGTAGCCATTTCCATTGCAACTTTATTATGACTAATGAAAATAAATTGTACTGTTTCTGACATTTCTTTAACCAACTTACAAAATCGACTAACGTTCGCGTCGTCAAGTGGCGCATCAACTTCATCGAGCATACAAAATGGTGCCGGATTCAGTCGGAAAATAGAAAACACCAATGATAATGCGGTCAACGCTTTTTCGCCACCACTAAGAAGGTGAATTGTCGAGTTTTTCTTTCCAGGTGGTCGCGCCATTATGGTAACACCTGTATCTAACATGTCATCTGCGGTTAGTTCTAAATAAGCCGTACCACCGCCAAACACCTTAGGAAATAAAATTTGTAGATCCGTGTTTATTTGTTCAAAGGTTTGCTTAAACTTAGATCTGGATTCGCGATCAATCTTTTTAATTGCAGACTCTAATGTATCCAACGCGCCGGTCAAATCATTAAACTGATCATCTAAGTAGCCTTTTCGTTCTGCTTGTATGTCATATTCTTCAATCGCGGCTAAATTTATAGCCCCCAAACGAGAAATAGAATTAGTGGTTTTTTCTAACTCAATAGTCCATTTTTGCTCTTCGGCTTCGGCTGGCATCCCATCTAAAATAGGCTTCAGCGGTTGATCCATGTCACTGAGCGTTTCTAACATGTTTTGAGCTCTAACCCGAGCGCCTTCACTATCGAGTTTTATCGATTCAATTTCACTGCGCATTTTATCCAGTTTAGCCATTACGCCAGACTGGCCCTTTTCTAATTCGGCAATACTCTGCGCAACCTCAGCTAGTTCAGCTTGCAGTATATGTAATTGTTCTTCCTGCAGGATTTTTTGTTCGAGCAACGCTTCTAACTGTATCTGCAATTCAGCGGTTGGGTCATCACTTTTAGTTAAGCTTGTTTGAAGTTCGACAAAACGAGCTTTCAATTGCGACTGATGCTGATGAGCACGCTGAATGTTGGTGCGTGAAACGTCGAGTTGAGATTGAATATTTTGACATTTCAATTCAAGCTGATGTTTTTGGGTTTTCGCTAAATCCACTTGATGCTTGGCCTGTTTGACTTGTTCCGACAGACTTTGTTTGTCGTTCTCAAGTTCAAGTAACTGACTTTCATGTTCAAGGTGTTGCGTTTCAACTAATTCAAGTTCTTGTTCTAAACCCCAGATCTGAGTTTGTTCTTCTTCTAGCTGGAGAACGATGGTTTCAGCTTCTTTGTGTAATTTGGCAATCAACAATTTATGTTGTGAAAGCTGCTGTTCAAGCAACTTAACTTGCATTTGCGACTCGGCACTTTTTTGTTCCAACAATTGACGTTGTTTTTGTAAGTCATGGAGATTATTTTCCTGTGACCTATGCATTTCGCGCGCTGCGATTAACGTTTGGTTAACGTCCTCTAAAACATGCTCTTGTAATTCAACTTCAATTGTAAGCTCAGAGATCTGCTGTAGTCTTTTTAAAACTCCACTCTCAACGCTAGAACCGTCATTGCTAGTTGATTGACTCGGTCCTGTACAACTCCAATTTTTGCCTACCCACTGCCCATGTATTGTAACGGCACTTTCAAACTCGTTACTCTTAACAAGCTCCAGCGCTTGCTCTGTGGTTTCAGCAACACCAATTGAATTAAACCATGACGGGAAACTGCCGGCTTTCACTTTAGTCGCAATTGAATTAGGTACCGAAGTGAGAACGTCATTAATAACAAACTGACCATTTATTTGAGATTCAGGAAGGCGGTCGACTAAAATAGGCGAGCCCATATAACTGACCAAATTTTCAATAGCGTAAGCCCAATTAGATCCAACTTCTAGCTGCGTTAAAAGTGAACCTGAATTGACCACATTGCTGTCTGCCAAAAGCTCAGCTATTTTTCCAGTGGATTGTGACTCATGCTCAATCTGCCACTGCTTTAAGCCATCGAGCTTGGCTTGCAATGATACCAACTGATTATTGGTGGCTAAATATTGTTGCTCAGTTTCTGTTTTATTTTGCGCTGCGCTATTGAGGGTCGTTTGTTGCTCGTCAATGGCAGATGCGGACTCCACAAGACTTTCGATTAACAGTGCTAATTCGTCGTTGCACAGCGATAATTCTTGTTCTATTGATTTAAGATCAAAATCTTGAATTTCTTTAGTTACTTCAGCTTGACGTTGGGTCAATCGAGCAGTTTGCAGTTGATGGCCTTGAATTTTAGTCTTAACAACCTGACTGTTTTGTACGACATTGGCTGCTAACTTTTGCAACTTTTCCCATGCAGTTTGTCTGCTGTCAAATTTGTGCTCCGCATTTGCAAGAGTTTCCAAACCTTCTTCTAATTGTTCATCGACAATAGCTTGCTCAGGCTCTATAAAGGCCAAAGACTCTTCGAGCGTGTACAAGCTTTCCTGTTCGACTTCAATATGTTGTTCTGCATCTTCTAGAGCCTGCTTCAGCTGAGCAAAGTCTTCGGTTTGTTTTTGTCTGTTTTCTGTCGCAAATACTTTTTGCTGTTCGACACGAGTGATTTGATTGCTTAATTGAAAATCCTGTTGCTGCGCGGCTTGAATATTGTCGGCCAATGTTTGGTGTTGCTGTTTGTATTGCAGCATCCCCAGTTCACCGCCCCGTTGCTCAGCGATAAAAGCTTCTAGCTGTGCTTCTTTTTCTAGTCGGTCTTTTTCATAAACATTAAGTTGTTCATTGTATTTGTGCCACTTTAGCGCGTACAACTCGGCCTTTAATTTACGTTCGTGCGCTTTTAATTCTTTATATCGTTTGGCGGTCGCCGCCTGACGCTTGAGTTTTTCAAGTTGGGTGCCTAACTCTTCCCGCACATCTTCGAGTCTGAGTAAGTTTTCGCGAGTGTGTTTTATTCTGTTTTCAGTTTCTCGGCGGCGTTCTTTGTATTTTGAAATACCTGCCGCTTCTTCGATAAATACTCGAAGCTCCTGAGGCTTAGATTCGATGAGTCGTGAGATCATGCCCTGCTCGATAATTGCGTAAGAACGAGGACCTAAACCTGTTCCTAAGAAAATATCGGTAATATCTCGGCGGCGACATTTAGTACCATTCAAAAAATAGGTGGACTGAGCGTCTTTATTAACTTGGCGTTTTACGGAAATTTCAACGCGGTCAGCCAAATTGCCTTCAATTCGCCCCTCAGTATTGTCAAAGACTAATTCAACACTGGCTTGGGAAACAGGTTTACGCTTAGTAGAACCATTAAAGATGACATCGATCATGGCATCACCACGAAGGTTTTTAGCAGAAGACTCGCCTAATACCCAACGCACGGCGTCAATGATATTAGATTTACCACAGCCATTTGGCCCCACAATAGCGGTCATTTGATCTGGAAACGGCACCGTCGTGGCGTCTACAAATGATTTAAAACCTGCAAGTTTAATATGTTTTAAGCGCATATGGGGGTTTTGTAATTTTTGTCGTTATCGTTGAAATAATTATTGTTGTTCTTAAACAATTCAAACACGACCGCGGGCGTTTATACCAACGGATAATATTAACCAAGCACTTTATCAGATAATATTGAATTTTGTAACATTTCAATCCTTGCGGTTACTCAGTAACTTTTATATTGTTTTAGCTACTTTAGTTTATTTTCGGTTTTGCGTTTCAAATGACAGCATCAGACGGTATCAGATTCTTTTTTAAAGGCTTTTCACTTCTTAATCAAAAAGGCATTAAGCGTTTTGTAATTATCCCTTTAGTGGTTAATTTTGTTTTATTTACGACTGCTTTGGTTTACCTACTCGACGAAATCGGGATACAAATTCAATGGATAAGAGAACAAATTCCTTCTTGGTTAAGTTGGATTGAATTTTTACTTTTCCCTATCGCCCTATTTGTGATTTTATTAGTCTTTAGTCTTGTTTTTAGTTCCGTGGCAAACTGGCTCGCCGCACCTTTTAACGGCGTTTTAGCCGAACGAGTGGAGCAAAAACTGACTGGCGTAACCCCTCAGCAAGATTCTGTAATGGCCGTTATTAAAGCCATTCCCCATACATTATTACGGGAATGGCAAAAGCTTGCCTACTTTATCCCGCGTTTAATAGGGTTTCTACTAATCGGTTGGTTTTTTCCAATTATCGGGCAAATAGCCTGGTTCTTGTTTATCGCCTGGACGTTAGCTATTCAGTATTGTGACTATGCCTTTGATAATAATAAAGTTGAATTTGACCATATGCGCTATGTATTGAGACAAAACAAAAGTGCCTGTTTTGGTTTTGGTGCGGCGGTGTCGATTTTTACTATGGTGCCAATATTAAATTTAATTGTGATGCCCGTTGCTATTTGCGGCGCTACGGCAATGTGGGTGGAAGAACTTAAAAGCCAAACCTAGTGAATTAATCCGGCTTTAGTTTAACTAACGTCGAATTTCATTTTAAACAATGCGTTTAAACACCTAGTGCCGCAGCATCTACACAAACATAGCGTCTACGTAAATGCTTGCAACCCCGTTTGCGAGCGCCCTAAGATAAGCCCATGCACATCGTACGTGCCTTCGTAAGTATTCACAGTCTCTAAATTTATCATATGGCGCATAATATGGTATTCATCGGAAATCCCGTTGCCACCGTGCATATCTCTCGACTTACGTGCGATGTCTAATGCTTTACTGCAGTTATTACGTTTGATCAAAGAAATAGCATTTGGTTCTACCTGTCCATTATCCAACAACTCCCCTACTCTTAACGCGCCCTGAAGCCCCAATGTAATATCGGTTTGCATATCGGCCAGTTTAGTTTGAAACAATTGGGTTTGCGCCAGTGGTCGATTAAACTGCTTGCGTTGTAAGCCATATTGCCGAGCCGCATGCCAACAAAATTCCGCTGCACCCATTGCCCCCCAGGCAATTCCGTATCGTGCCATATTTAAACAACTAAAGGGCCCTTTAAGACCTGTTACATCCCCTAATAACGCGGAGTCTGGTACAAAAACGTTATCCATTACGATCTCTCCAGTAATGGATGCCCGTAATGACAACTTACCTTCAATCTTTGGCGTAGATAGCCCCTTTAGTCCTCTATCCAAAATAAACCCAGTAATTTTATTATCACAAGCTTGGTTTTTAGCCCACACAATAAATACGTCAGCGATTGGCGAATTAGTGATCCACATTTTTGCGCCAGTAAGTTCATACCCTCCCGCAACCTTTTTAGCGGTAGTGGTCATCGATGCCGGATCAGAACCTGAGTTCGGCTCAGTCAAGCCAAAACACCCAATCCACTCCCCTGTTGCCAGTTTAGGCAAATACTTTTGCTTTTGCGCTTCACTGCCAAATTCGGCAATTGGGTACATTACAAGAGAAGACTGCACGCTCATTGCACTGCGATAGCCGCTGTCCACACGCTCGACTTCACGGGCGACTAAACCATAACTTACATAACTAATGCCTGAACAGCCGTACCCTTTTATCGTAGCCCCTAATAAACCAGCTTCTCCAAATTTCCGCATTATAGTCGGATCAAAATAACCTTCTCTATTGGCTTGAATAATAGTGGGCATTAACTCTTTTTGACAAAAATCGTTCGCCATAGATTGAATGATCCGCTCATCTTCACCAAGTTGATCCGACAGCTTTAAGATATCTTGCCAATTATTAGATAATAAATTGCTCATTTGCTCGCTCTTACAAAATAGAGTGTTTTTTACTCGGTAAAAAACGCCGCCGATTAATATTAACTGCTATCATTTTGTTTATTTTAATTGACCATTAGCCCATATTAGATAAGCTTATCGTTTGGTTATCAAAAATAAATACAAATTTGTTGTTAATACAGTATGAGTACTAATAATTAGGTATGCAAAATATGAATGGAAAACAAGACCAACGAACGTTAGATGAAAAAGTATTTGGAAAGCTTTTAGTCTATATAGGGATATTACTGCCGCTATCGATAGGCCTTATCGTGTTCGTATTTTTTGAGTATGGACAACTTTCTGCGGGCCAAATTGGACAAGTCGGCGACTTTTTTGGCGGCTGGTTAACGCCGGTTATCTTAGCATTTACGTTATTGTTACTTATCTTTACTATTCGTTTTCAAATCCATCAACTCAAAGTCACACGAGATGAATTAAAAGCCTCGGCTGAAGCTCAAAAGAAAGCGGCGCAGGCCCATACTGCGATGTTGAAATATTCCAAACGCAGCTTCGAACTAGATTCTAACGCCAAAGGGCTTGTTAATTTAGTTGCGCAGTCAGATGACTTTTTAAATACAAAAGTTAACCTTTATATCGATATCATCAATTTTGATAATAAGTTACCTGACGATATAAGGCTCTTCAATGTTCTTGATATTTGGCGAAAAGAGCTCGAAAGCGGCAACAAAATGCAAATGAAGTGTCGTAATGATCGTGATAAGCAACACATCGACAAATACTTACAAAGCCTCAACAATGAAATTTATGTATGCCAGTCATTGGTGAAAAACGATGGTTGGGTATATTTATCTCCTTACCTCAACTCGATTTCAGAGCATATTGAAGCATCGGTTATTTTGTATAAAGTTGGCCTGATAAGTGACAAAACCATTTGGCGTATCAAACAAGCTCTCAACGGCTTGCATAACAAAGTGTCTCATATCAATAGCCAAGGCGTTGTGCTCGACGACGAAATTATTGCCAAGATGGTTAAAGAAATATTTAAAGAATTATTGATGTCGATCCCAACACCGGAAATGTTTAGATATTCTGATCAACCAAAACCAGTTGCCCCAGCAAAACCAGAAGTCGAAGCAGAAAACACCGACTTAGAGTTCATTTCTTCAATTCAACCGCCGGACCCTAAATCAAAATCGTAACTGAATCGCGATAAATCGCTTAAAAATGTCCTGTTGTATTTTGCAACGGGACTTTTTTATGCCACTACTAACCTCACCATTCCGAGTAAGTTTACCCCTAACGTCTTAGCACTTTTAATATCAATCCCGTTATCTAAATTAGAAACCGTATAAGCAAAAATGCTATTTATCATAACGTATTCTTATAACCATCCCTTTTACCTTGACGTTTTTTTGTACTATAAGTTTTAATTAGCTTTCAAAAACAATAACAAAATCATGGAAGATAATTGTATGTTAATTGACGAAGACGCGTCTTTTCAGCTAGAGAAACATTGTATCTATTGTCTACACACTGCCGATTTAATTGTTAACGGTAAAGTAAAATGTAACTTAGATAATTTAGAGTCCCTCGTATTTCTTCATCTCATCAAAAACAAAGATAAACTGGTCACATACGAAGATTTACATCAATTTTGGAATAATCGATACCTAGGTGAAGGCGTAATTACGCGGGTCATTTCTAACTTACGTACTAAGTTACGAACGGTTGGCTGTTTAGAAATTAAAATACTAAACAAACATAAACGGGGTTATATTCTGACCGGTCCTATTGCTAAAACATCAAACAATCCAACGCTTGATTTTCATCTACCCCGCTCTTTAGTTACTAACCTTATAATAGGCGCATCACTGATTGTTATGTTAGCGGTTTATTTGCCTGACCGGTTTAATCAAAAGATAACCTTACCTGCTCAACTAAAAACTTCACAAACATTGTTAGCAGAACCCAAGCTAATTCAGCAGGTGGCGATTAGTCCAAGTCAAAAACTCGTCGCATATGCATCGCCCCAGAAAAGTGGGAGATTTACCGAGCTAAAAATAATAAATCGACTCGACGATACAAAAATTAAGATGGTGGATAATGGCTCATTATATTCGCCGGTTTGGTTATCTGAATATCAACTCCTATTTCGGGCTGTTAATCAGCATGACTGCTTTGTAAAACAAGTGGAGTTGTCAACAGAGCTAGAAATATTAAGTATGATTAACCTTTTTCGATGCAATGAAAAAGCGATTGCCAACTCCCTATCTCTCTATAAACAAAACAAATTATTGCTAACAAATGCCAGCCTAGGTTCATCGGGTAATCGGGTCTCATTTGCTGATTTAACTGGGCAGGCGTGTAAAGCCATCGAATTTCCAGAACTAGCTGGTCAAACGATTTACAACATCATTACCCATGAAAATTCGCCGGAAGTTTTCCTTTTGGCCACTTCCGATTGGCAAACCACAAATGTAATTAAAACCTCTATTGAAAGTAACT
The DNA here is from genome assembly GCF_030548245.1 of Psychrosphaera sp. 1_MG-2023. Classification (NCBI taxonomy): domain Bacteria; kingdom Pseudomonadati; phylum Pseudomonadota; class Gammaproteobacteria; order Alteromonadales; family Pseudoalteromonadaceae; genus Psychrosphaera; species Psychrosphaera sp. 1_MG-2023. Next base: position 87,871 of record NZ_JAUORW010000010.1, on the reverse strand, counting down.
GGCAGACAACTTGGCAGATAACCTCGACTGAGTTTCTCAAATCAGCTGCTTGGAATGGCAAGGACCTCATCGTCAAACATACTAAAAATAGCTTAATGAAATTTACGTGGGAGAAAGACATACTTGTTGCCGAACAAGAACTCGAACTAAATTACAATTTATACGCTGGCTTTCATTCACCTATCCATACAAAAAATGGCGTTGTGGTGATCAGCGATAACAAAAATACTCGTACCTTGTCTAAAATCGAGGTGAATAGCCGTTTTCGTGAAAAATTAATAGAACTGCCTTCTGACATTACCTTTTTAGAAAAACACCCAAAATTAGGTTTATTGTTTAAGGACACCCGTAACCCAGAGTTTACCCAGTTATCGACATGGAATAGCAATAAAAAGTCGTTCGAGCCAATCGTAGACATCCCCGAACAATTTGCCGCAGTAAATATGTCAATAGATCCCACTGGTAACCAAGTGGCGATTGAGTCAGACCACAAAATTGTTTTAGCAAATATTATAGGACAACGAGTGGATATCGATAACTCTCAATACATAGAGGGCGATCAACCTCGATTTATCTCAAACAAACTATTTTTACATTCCACGATCGACGGCATTGATAAAGTACTGCAAGCAAATACATTCGACTTAGATGCGCCGCCACAATATATTGCAACCGCCAAGAATATTGCGCAGTTCGATAATAACCTAATTTATTCACATCAGACAAAGTTAGGAATTTGGAAACATAGACGCCCCTTTCAAACCTTGCTGTTGAATACAAACTTTCGGGTTACTGAATTATTAGCAGACGATAATATTCTCTATTTTAAAATGGCTAATGGTGAGCATATGGTATATATCGACGGTCAAAAACGGCCCGCTCCCGTTGAACCTAATGAACACATCGCTGATATCGACGACAATTATCTATACGCCGTAGCAAAAGCCAACGGACCATCTGAATTGTTACTACTAAAATAAGTGGTGCAATTGTTCAATTTATTATGGTAAAACCTGAATGTATTAGTAGAATTTACAAATAGATAAAGTCTAGTTATAAATAGCGTTGTTAAAACCTAAATAGGATAAACAGATGAAATTTGGATCAAAATTAGTAATTACCGCCTTATTAACTGCGTCAGCTGCAAGTGTTATTGCAGAGCCAGCAAGCTCTCAAAAACAAGCAAACAAAGCCGTTGAATGGCGCCAAGCGATGTTTCAGCTAATTGCGAGTAATATGGGCTCATTAGGTGCAATGGCCAAAGGTAAGATCCCGGTAGATGCTGCTACTGTCGAAAAAAATGCAACTCGTATTAACCAACTTGCTAATATGATCGACGACTATACCTCGGTTGATACGCGAAAGTTTGATGTTAAAACAGAAGCTTTAGATAAAGTCTGGGAAGACAGAGCTGATTTTGACAAAAAAATTCAAGCTCTAATTAATGCTTCAAGCACACTTGCTGAAAAAGCTAAGTCTGGCGACACAAGCGCCATTAAATCGGCAATCGGTGGAATTGGAAAAAGCTGTAAAGGTTGTCACGACGTCTACAAACAAGATTAATAGTCGTTTACATAAACGTCGATAGAAACTAAGTGGTACGTGAATATCTTGTACCACTTATTCAACTCTCCCGAGCCCTGCTACACTTCATTTGTCTGCTTAGGTAAATTTAATACCACTCTTCAATTACAGGCGCGTTTAACACAACGAGCCAATAAACAAACAAGACCGCAACGATTACGACGACGAGCGCAATAACCAGCTTAGAGTGTTGAATTTGATGTTCTTGTACAATGCCTTCTTCGAGTTTACGGCCTGTAAACATCGCTTTGATTAAATTTTGCTTTTTGCGGAATAAATAATAAAACGCCGCAAATACATGAAATCCAATAGCCACGAGAATGACATTAATTAGATTATGGTGAATAGTCGACATAACGGCATCTACCGAGTCTCCTAACGCCCCTGAATAAGGTCCTGTGGTAAATATCTCATCATCCATAAACAAGCCACTAACAGCTTGTATGGCGATTGCAGATAACAAAAATACCACCATCAAACTACCAAGCGGGTTATGGCCTGCGTATGTTTTAGTCAAATTATCGTTTACTTTTGGGTTGACTAAAGACCGCCCATAGCGCCAAATATCTTGAGGGTTAAGATTTAGCGATTTAAATAAAGCATAGCGAGTCCCAACAATCCCCCACATTAGGCGAAATGTCAAAAGGGCCAAAACAACATATCCACTTCGCAAATGCCAGTCGATAAACTCGCTACCCAATTTTGCAAAAATAAAACTCGCAGAAAACGACAAAACTAATAGCCAGTGGAATAATCGTGTTGGTAGATCCCATATCAGTACGCCAGGTGCCATTTTGTATCCTTAACAACAGGTAAAAAATTAACGAATAAACGCTAAATAGAATGACTTTATTTTAACTGAAGTGGTTTTAAATGAAAGTTAAGAGTAGTCGCAGAGGTAATAGTTCTGGAAATGGAGTTGAGTGGTAGTTCCCGAGCGAGCCACCGGCAAGGGAACCACCGAGGGAGATGGTACAAAACACATTCCTAACGCCGGACTAAATCCACCGTCGTTTCAAAGCTGTATACCTTTAAATTCTAGCGGATAGCAAATATTGACTCAACCACTGATTGATAATTTTTCATCCGTGAATTCACAATTATTTAAACAATATTGTTAAGGTAAAATTAACTTACTAAATATTGCTTTGCTAATGGTGAAAACATTAAGCTCAACAAGGTAAATCCGGCATAGACTTACCTGTTGAATTTTAAAACTGAGTTTAGAAGAATTTTTAGCTAATTTTGTTATGAAAACACTGCATTTCTTCGCCGATTTCTTTACGCATATCCATTAATCGAATAGCAGATTCACGTTGAACAATGTCTTCTTCTTCTACTGGTTCCCACTGCGGAACTTTTTCTGGCTGACCATTTTGGTCAACAGCCACCATAATAACGATACAGGTTGTAGTTGTTCTGCGATTAAGTGACTTTGGATCACAGGCATTTACTTCAATTGCAATATGCATTGAGGAAGTACCTGTGTATACCACTTTAGCCGCCACTTCAACTAATGAACCCACATGAATAGGTGCCACAAATCGAATGCCACCAGCATAAGCGGTAACACAGTATCGACCACTCCAACCAGCGGCACACGCATAAGCTGCAAGGTCAATCCATTTCATTACCGCACCACCATGCACTTTGCCACCAAAGTTAACATCTTGCGGTTCAGCTAAAAATCTCAGTTTAATATCACGTTGTGATTGACTCATCACTCACTCTTTCATAATTTGGTTCAGATATTGAAAAGAATATACTAATAAATTATAAATGAACAATTTCCAACAGTTATAACTAACAACTGGTTTTTTCATACTGCTGTAAATTTAGTAATAACCAAACCAATATTTAAACTTTTCGGTTCAATATTGGTTTGCATTTTGCCAATCAATTGTTTCCAACGACGTTTAATAAGCGCTAAATTTATAAACTATCTGACGCTGATACTCTTCACCAGGTGACAATAAAATACTAGGAAAATGCGGTTGATTTGTGGCATCAACATAATCCTGGCATTCTAAGCAAACCCCCTGATAAGGCCTGAATGGATCATCTAAAAACTTACCGGTATAAAGCTGAATCGATGGCTGATCCGTCATCACTGTCATTTTAACTCGATTTTTAACAGAACGAAGTTCGGCTTTAATTTCACTTTCAGGTTTTAAAACAAAGCAAGTATCGAAGCCCTCTTCATTTTTTACTTGAGCAAATTTATTTAAATCGATTAGTTCAGCAATTGAACGGCCTGCGGCAAAGTCCACGCCCATATCGTCAATATTAAGTAATTCACCCGTTGGAATACCCGCAGAACTGCGTTCTAAAAAGCCATCTGCTGATAACTTGAGTTGCAGATCAAAACAGCTCTTTTCACCTAAATTAAAGTAAGCGTGATTGGTTAAATTAAGAGGCGTCTTTTTATCTGTTATTCCCCAATAATCAATGGTCAACGCGCCGTTTTCAGAAAGTTGATAGGTCACCGCCAGTTGCACATTGCCAGGAAAACCATTGTGGCCGTCGCTGACATCTAAAGTGAATTTAGCATACTGCGCGGTCAAACTGTCTTGCTCTAGCTGCCAATATTGCAACGAAATGTTGTCATCACCGCCGTGTAAGCAGTTATCTCCATCATTAGCAGGTAACGTATATTGTTGCCCATCAATTTCAAATTTAGCATTTTCAATTCGATTACACACTCGGCCACACGTAGCGCCAAGATAAAATGGGTCCGATACAAACTCTTTGGTTGTGTCGTAACGGACCAGCATTTCCTGCAACTTATCAATGACAGGGTATTTTACCGAAGTGATCCTCGCGCCAAAATTGACTAAAGTCACTTCCATACCGATGTCATTTTTCAATACTGTTTTAACTAATTCCGTCATCTTTTCTGTACCCGTTTGGATTCCCAGACTGCCAACGCCACGTATCTACCATCATGTCGTCTAAATTACGTTTGGCCTGCCAGTCTAATTCTGTATTCGCTTTTTCGGCATTTGCCCAAAAAGCCGCTAAATCGCCTGCCCTACGTGGCGCAACGTCAAACGGTATCGTTTGTCCGGTCGCCTGTTCAAATGCGTTAACAATTTGGAACACGGATATACCTTGTCCAGTCCCCAAATTAAACGCCTCAACACCCGCAAAGGTATCGTGTTTATGTAACCAATTTAATGCAGCAACGTGGCCTTCAGCTAAATCCATTACATGTAAATAATCGCGTTCACAGCTCCCATCTTTAGTTGGGTAATCGTCGCCAAATATATTTAGCTTCTCTCTTTTACCAACAGCAACTTGTGCTACAAACGGCAATAAATTATTTGGAATACCTTTTGGATCTTCGCCAATTTGACCACTTTCATGGGCGCCAATTGGGTTAAAGTATCTTAGAGATACCCCTCTAAATTTATTATTTGCTAACGCAAAATCTGCCATTACATTTTCAACCATGACTTTACTCGTGCCATAAGGACTTGAAGGCCGGCCTAATGTCATTGTTTCAACATATGGCGCTGTGTTTTGCTCTCCATATACTGTGGCTGAACTGCTGAAAATAAAGTCCTGTACCCCAAATTTTTCCATGACTTCTAATAAACAAATAGAACCATGCACATTGTTTTGATAATAACTCAGTGGAATTTGAGATGATTCACCAACCGCTTTTAACGCCGCAAAATGGATAACTGACGTGATCTTGTGTGCAGTAAACACCGAACTTAATTTTTCTTTATCGCGAATATCACCTTCAATAAACTCGACTGTTTTGCCAGTAAGCTGTTTAACACGAGTGAGTGATTCTTCACTTGAATTACATAAATTGTCATAGACAACGACGTCGAAATTTTTATTAAGAAGAGATAAAACGGTATGTGAACCGATATATCCGGCACCACCTGTAACTAGAATTTTCATGTTGGACTCATCTAACATTAAAAAGGCCGAGAGCCGGCCTTGTTGATTTTGAAGTGAAATTCTGGAGTATTGAAACGCACGGCAAATAAAGTAACAACGCAAATCCATCTACGCTTTACAATAAACACAATACTCCAGAACTCACACACACAAAACATCAACAGGGACAATTTAGCGATATTACAGGCTAGTGTAATTTACCAAATCACCTGTCCCCGTTACTTTTATTTTTATTTCTATTTGGAATGGAAGGCACCATCCTTGGCAACACACACATAAACGTCTGCAACTAATCCCGATTGTGATTGATACAATTCAGAAATCGTTGCTTTAATATCGTCAACTAGGTCATTTGGTGCAAGCGCGACAACACAGCCACCAAAACCACCGCCCGTCATTCGAACGCCACCTTTGTTACCTAAAACTTGATGAACGATATCCACTAAATAGTCCATTTCTGGCGTTGTGACCGCAAAATCGTTTTTAAGCGATAAATGTGAATTACGCATTAATTCACTCATTGTCGCCATATCATTTGCTTGCAGTGCAACAAGGGCAGCTTCTGTTCGGTCGTTCTCAGTAACCACGTGTTTAGCACGTTGGTATAATTCAGGTTCAATATCTGACTGCGCCGCTTCTAATTCTGCTAAGCTTACATCACGAAGCGCTGGCTTATTAAAATACGCAGCTACCGCTTCACACTGCTTTCTACGCGTGTTGTATTCACTGTCTACAAGACCACGTTTTACATTAGAATTGATAATAACCAATGCCATATTTTGTGGAATTGGTGCATGTTTAAACGTTAAGCTTCGGCAATCCAATAACATCGCATTGCTTTCTTTACCCATCGCAGAAATAAGTTGATCCATAATGCCGCAGTTACAACCTACAAATTCGTTTTCTGCTTGCTGCCCCATTAGCGCCGCTTTCACGCCGTCTAGACCTAGCTGATATAATTCGCTGAATGTTTTTAAAATCGCAATTTCAAAACTGGCTGAAGAACTTAGTCCAGCACCTTGAGGTACGTTACCAGTGACAACGAGGTCAGCACCTTTAATTTCTGGGTTGGATTTAAGCAGTGCTAACAAAGTACCACCAACATAATTCAACCACATTTTGTCTTCATCAAATTTGATGTCTGTTAACGAAAATTCAGCGCTTTCGCCGTCACAATCTACCGCTAACACACGCACTGTTTGGTCATCACGAGTTGACGCTGCGATGTTAGTACCGAAGTTAATAGCCGCTGGCAATACAAAGCCATCGTTGTAATCAGTGTGATCACCGATTAAGTTAACTCGTCCAGGACCATGACAAATGACTGCCGGTTGGTATCCGTATTGCTGTTGAAAAATTTCAGTTAAGTTTGTTTGTTGAGACATTATGCGCCCGCCTTATAATGTACAGAAGAAACGTCTTTTAGACGTGTTGCGGCTTGTTCAGCAGTTAAATCACGTTGCGACTCAGCCATCATTTCATAACCAACCATAAACTTACGAACCGTTGCTGACCGTAAAAGTGGTGGGAAGAAACTTGCATGTAACGTCCATTCAGCATGTTCTTCACCGTCGTATGGTGCACCATGCCAGCCCATTGAATATGGGAAAGACGAATTAAATAGATTGTCATAACGAATCGTGATCTGTTGAATAATATCCGCCAGCGTAACTTGCTGCTCGGCCGTTAGTTCAGTCATGCGTTGAATTGGGAATCTAGGTAATAATAACGTTTCAAATGGCCAACCAGCCCAATACGGAACAACCACAACCCAGTCATCATTTATGACAACGACACGTTCGTCAGCGTCTACTTCACGTTGAGCATAATCAGCTAATAAATTACGGCCATGTGCTTTTAAGTATTCGGCTTGTGCATTATGTTTTTTCTCAACTAATGTCGGTAATTGTTGTTGCGCCCAAATCTGTCCATGTGGGTGTGGATTAGAACATCCCATCATTGAACCTTTGTTTTCAAACACTTGTACCCAGTTATAGGTTTTACCTAAATCTTCACATTGGTCCTGCCAGGTTTTCACAACTTCGGTGATTTCTGCAACTGACAATTGAGGCAATGTTTTACTGTGATCTGGCGAGAAACAAATAACACGGCTTTCGCCCTGCTCTGTTGCCATTTTAAATAATGGGTCGTTTGTTTCTAACTGCGGTGTATCCGTTTTTAAGGCTGCAAAATCATTTTGAAAAACAAACGTTTTTTCATATTTGTCATTCACTTCACCATTAATACGAGTATTACCTGAACACAAAAAGCACTTTTCGTCATAAGACGGCTTTTGGTCTTCGTCTAACGTTTCAACTTGGCCTTGCCAAGGACGTTTCGCACGGTGTGGAGAAACCAGCACCCACTCATTAATTAATGGATTATAACGACGATGTGGATGTTCAGTTGGATCAAATTCATTAGCCATTTTTAACACTCGTTTTGGTTTTATTAACGATGAATATGGAACTAGGGTAAACGTTTACATTTTTAACGTCAATTAACTTTTGAAAATAATTTTTAAATCTCCAATAACAATTAACTGACCGTTGGTGTCGCAAGACAAACTTTTTGCAATAACGAAAGGCTTAGAGGTATGATGGCCGGCATCGGGTTAACCAGCGGATTTAAATCAGTTTTCAATGTCCACAATAAAAGATGTCGCAAGAATAGCAGGCGTGTCCATCGCCACCGTTTCTCGGGTTGTAAATAAGGGCCCTAAGGTCGGAGAAAAAACCAGAAACCGGGTATTAAAAATCATGCAGGAAATTGGCTACATGCCTAATGCCAATGCCCGTGCTTTAGTGACTCAAAAAAATACCACCATTGGTGTTGTGATCCCTGATTTAACTGACCCATTTTTTGCTTCCCTCGCCCACGGTGTTGACAAAATTGCCCGTGAAAAAAACATGCAAGTCCTGTTAAGTACGGGATTGATAAGTGAAAGTTCTGAACGTCAGGCAATAAACTTATTATTGGAACGACGTTGTGATGCTGTGGTCATTCACAGTAAAAAATTAAGTGACGACGAGCTTGTTGAATTATCAAAACGGGTGCCGGGATTAATACTCATTGACCGATTTATCGAACGGATTAAACACCGTTGTGTCTGGCTTGATAACGCGGAAGGTGGAAAGCTTGCCGCACGCCATTTATTAGCAATGGCGCATAACTCTTTTGCCTGTATTACCAGCCAATACGAAATTGACGATCCTTTATTACGCCTTCAAGGATTTAAAGACGGTATCCTAGATGCTGGTTTTACATTAGAAAACAAATTAATCGCAAAACAAGAGCCTACCCTCCAAGGTGGTGAAATAGCCGCTCAAGAGTTACTCTCACAAAACATTCCGTTTTCCGCTTTATTTGTCTACAACGATGCCATGGCCATTGGTGCGATCTCTACGTTTGAAGACAACGGTTTTCGTGTTCCCCAGGACATTTCAGTGATCGGGTTTGATGATGTTTTACTGTCTCGATATTCGCGGCCTAAATTGACCACATTAAATTATCCAATTGAAGATATGGCTGCAAATGCGGCGTTATTGGCACTTGAATATAGGGAGTCACCTGAGCAATATTCAGCCCCCGAAGGTCTTAAATATCTCCCGAGTTTAGTGACACGAGAGTCTACAATTCGTAACAAAAGCCGCTAATTCCAGGTTTAATTGCTCAGTAGCAGCTGCTTTACGTAGTCCTTTATTATCGGTAGTCTTACAGGTTCAAATTGGTTTTTGGATCACTATGTATGGATGCGGCATTGTTCGAGTTTTTATTTAACACATTTTTATTTATTGGCTTAATTGTCGTATTAAAAGACCGGAAAAATGTAAAACGGCTTTTAATCGAAATAACGAAGTTAAATGACCTAGTTAACCTTCAAAACGATAAGATTCGAAAACTGGAACTTTCCGCGATACTCGCGGCCAAAGATCGCGATGAGCCTAAACCAACAAAGAATACCGAAGGTTTAGTCGATAACACGCCTGCACAACCAACCCCCGCCGCTATGAGCTTTGAGCTTCCGCCAGCTATTGAAAAAAGCCAGCAGCATGAAGCAACTCAAACGAATCCCTGGGCAAATAACGATCGTTCAAATCAAGCGGCGGTGCAGTCACCAGCAACAGATGCAGCAAGGCCATCGACACCGGGGCAAACAACAAAACAGCAAACCAACATGGATAACGATGCTTCAGGATTCAGTATCGACACACTATTAAGTGGCAATGGGTTATTCTGGCTTGGTGCCATCATATTGGCTTTTGGCGGTATCTTTTTAGCAAAATACTCAATCGAAGCGGGATTATTACCGCCAAGTATTCGGGTCATAATGGGGAGTTTGTTTGGTATTTCTTTAATTGGATTGGCTGAATATATTGATAGAAACAAAGCCAAATTTCATATTACATCGCCTATTATTTCCGCAGCAATTGCTAGTGGCGGTTTTATCACCTGTTTTGCGATGACGTTAGTTTCGTTTGATTTCTATCACTTTATTCCTGCAAATATCGCATTTGTTATTTTGGCCATAATTTCACTGGCCGCCGCCGGTCTTGCACTGAGGTTTGGTCCGATTTTGGCGGGCATCGGCGTGATTGGCGCATATGCAGTTCCTGCACTCGTATCAACCGGTTCAAACAATGTTGCGGCACTTCTTGCCTATATTGGTTTTGTTTCCCTATCAGCACTATGGGTTGCCGAAACGGTAAAACAGAAATGGTTGTGGTGGCAAAGCTGTGTTGGCCATTTTAGTTGGTTTGTAGTCGCTGTGTTAATGGCTAAAAACAGTGATTTCTGGCCTGTTGTTTTATTTTCTGTTGTCACTTTGTACTTATATGTTTTGGCCACGATACTCGGCTGGAAACTGCAGCATACGCTGTATCAAGCGTTAACGATTAAGCAACTGCTTATGCCAAGACGCGAACAGTTGGTAGTTGTATTAACCACCCTATTAGTCGCTGTATTTTTAGCGTTACATGCAAAAAGCGACTTTATTATTTGGACCAATATTGTCGTTGTAAGTGTATTTTTTGTCGCGGCTTCACGTCATAGCGCCTTAGATACTTGGCCATATTTTGGGCTGTTCATTGCCTTTATTTCGTTTAGCCTTTGGCCAAAAGGCATTAACTTTGACGACAACTTGTTTCCATTCTCGGGTCGGTTTTTATATGTTCAACTCGCGGTGTTAGTGGGCATGTTATTTTGTGGTTATATGATTAAACGCCACCCCAAAAGACATAGCTATTTGTTGTTGCTCGTTGTCACACCATTGGCTTTATTTGGGATCAGCTATATTGCAGCACCCTCTGCCGCGGAATCGGTGTTGTATCCGCTATGGGCCGCAGAGCTGCTGATTATTGGCGCAATAAGCAGTTTAGTCGCAACCAAAGTCGACTCAACCTTACACAAACTGACTTATCTTACATTAACCAACCTGGTGATTACGCTTTGTTTTACTATGTTATTAGAAGCCAGTACCTTAACCCTAGCGATTGCGTCGCAGATTGCGACAATGAGTTACTTAAGCTGGAAATATCAGGTTAAAATTCCAGATTGGTTATCCAAGGTCGCACTTCTAATTGTTACCACGCGATTGACCTTTGCCCCTTGGTTAGCAAATTATAAAGACGAAACCATACTAAATATTCATTGGACAATTGTTATATATCCGCTGATTTTAGGCTTGGTTTGGTTTACGGCTAAATACAATCAATCCCTGCGATTAAAACCTTGGCTACATGGGGTATTTATTCATATTGTTGCGCTGTTGCTAACAACAGAAACAAGTTATTTCTTAATTGGCGACTATCCAAACTTTTCAAACTTAAGCTTTGTCGAATCAACCGTGTTGGCCTTCAATTGGCTAATACTGGCAGGTGTCTATCGTTGGCGTGCGACTATTTCAAACACTCCAATAAATACAGAATCTAGTCGTGACGAACCTGCCATAGAGCCGGGTAATCGGTTATCAAAACTCTATGTTATCGCCGCAACTGCCCTTTATTTTGGCGTAACACTTTTACACCTCGATATTTCAGTTTTAAACAACCCGTTTGTCGAAAACCAATATGTCGGAAGCTTTGCTGCAAACTGGCTTATCGTGTTATGGGCATTACCCGCCGGACTGCTATTTAGCTATTATAAATTGGGATTAATAAGTGAATCTTACAAAACAGCGATATTTGTAATAATGGGGATCTGCGCATTTATGTTTGTAAACGGCGAGATTAGAATCGTATTTAATCAAGGGTATTTGTATCTCCAGCAACCTTTTGCCCAAGCTGAGGTTTATACCTATTCCATTGTTTGGTTGGTGCTGTCGACAATCATGATATTTGTAGCCCAAACCAAACAGCGGCTCACACTTAGAAATGTTGGTTTTAGTTGTTTAGCACTTGTGATCCTCAAAGCGTTTTTAATTGACATGTCACATTTACAGGGGCTTTATCGGGCGTTGTCCTTTATTGGACTTGGACTGTCGTTAGTGGCAATTGGTTGGTTGTTTCAAAAACTCAAACCCGTTAATGCCGGTGTTAATGGATCGGAAACTGAGACCTAACATAAGCGCAAAATAAAACAGGTCCACATTGGTTATGTTCGTTAAAAATTAACTTTAAACTAAACAACCAATGTGGCGCTGCCATTTTTAAATTAAAAATGACGTTTTATGGCCTGCGGGCCATTAACATCTTGCCCTTGATCACTTCGTAATACATGCCTCCTAAAATAATAAGAACAACGCCTAAGATACTGAATAGATATGAATAGTCTGGTTCAGATTCCGTCGCTTGCGGTTGCAGCTCAAGCTTTTGGCCTGTGACCTGCTCAACTTCACTTGTGCTGCTTTCTGCTGCCTTTGGTGGCTGTACATCAGTTGGATCTGTTTTTACCTGCGATGCATCAGCAGAAAACTGCGGTGCGGCTAACCCATAGCCAGCAGCTAACTCGGTGACATGTTGTTTAAGCTTTTCATTATCGACAAATAGATTATATTTTTCGACAAACTCACTGTACCGTTTGACTAGCGTTTCTAAGCGCTCGTCATTTGCCTGCCAATAGTCTTTACGCTGCGCTTCTAACATACGTTGCATCATACGGGCGAGAGCTTCTGGATTGGTTTTTTCAAACCATTCATCTAGGTCTAAATTGAGTTTGTCATCTACATAGATGTCTAGATATTCGTCCCACTGATCACTTCTAACCAAGTTAGGGTCAACGACTTGCCAACCAAAAAAGTTATCCATTCTACTGCTTAACGACACAGCACCGGAGTAACCTTCTTTCTGCATTTCCTTAATCCAACGTGGATGGAAAATACGCGTTCTAAGCTCGCGTGCTAAAAAGCGAGAGGCATCTTCTGCTTTCACATTATTTGCATCACGAAGATTCGATACCACCATGTCGGGACTTGCCCCGTCTAGGTTTCGAACCGCTAAGCTTATGCCACCAAAATACTCAAATGGGTCGTCTGAACTTAACATGCCAAATACATTTGACGAACGGGAGAACAAGGCGATGTCGGTGCCTGACAACTGCTTGCCATATAGGTTAATCGGCTCGCCGGTTTTTGACGTTATTTTTTTGCCCCAACGTGACTTGTCTGCGCCAAAATAAAATCCCATTTTGTTCATATAATTGTCGGCAATGGCCCTGTCATTTTCCCACTTGTCACTTGCCCAGGCCAGACCATCAACACCCGAACCATAATCACCTGACTGGTTTGAAAATACGCGAACGGTCGACAAATATTCAGCATCTTCTTGTTCGACGCCCTGTGCTAATAATTCGGCTTTAACACGTTGACTGTTTTGCCATATCGGGTTGTTATCTTCTTTAAGTTCCGCCACTTGCTGCACTGCTTTCGCCAGGCGCTGCATAACATTTGGGAACGCATCTCGATATAAGCCCGTGGCGGATAAAACAACATCAATACGAGGTCGTTTAAGCTCTGAATACGGGATCACTTCAGAACCAAGAACGCGACCGGTTTCAGACCAAATTGGTCGAACGCCCATAGCATATAAGGCTTGGGATTCTAACACCCCATAATGACGCATGGTTTCGATAGACCACAGTGAAAACGCCATCTTGTCTGGAAATTTTCCATGTTTGGCTTGGTGGTCACTTATCATTTGATTGATCAGTTCTTTACCTTGTTCAAATGCGGCTTTAGTAGGTACTTTTGCTGGGTCAAATCCGTACAGATTAAAACCTGTTGGCAGAGACTCTGGGTGACGGATGGGGTCGCCACCGGTTTTTACTGGGATATATCGTCCCTTGAGAAAGTCCGATAAACTTTGCAGTTCTCTTATCTGTGTTAATCCTTGGTAAAGACTTTGCCCACGTTTAACGTGTTCTATTAATTCCTCTGGTAACTCACTTTTGTTGTTGGTTTTACCGTTTACGCCATTCGCAGTGTTCACAGTGTTCACAGTGTTCACAGTGTCCACAGCGTCCACTGCTCTTACCCCGTTCACGACGTGGTTTAACACAGTGTAAAACCCAGGTAGATTTTCAACTTCGACGTTTTCAAGAAGATGCTCGTTTGACTCGGTTTTGGCAGCATCGGAATTGTGCCCCAGCCCCTCGTGTAATCCGACAACATCGTGCTCATATTCCTGTGCTAAGGCCGTAAATTTACTGCCCAACATTTGGATTAAGGTGCTAACGACCAAACGAGTCTCGGGTAACTGCCCAAAAGTATGTAAGCCCAGTGGTTGATTGGCGGTTGCGAGGGCTTCCATATGGCTGTGCAGATCGTCAAAAAATCCATCAAAGTCTTTCTCAATATCGGCTTGTTCCCAGGCGATATCCTTACAGATATTTAAAGTAAAGCACTGTTCTACCACCTGCTTCGCCGTCTTTTGTTTGACACCGCCATTATCTAACTGGCTGTATTGGTGCATCAATTCATGTAAAACCACAATATCACCTTGCAAGCCAGCTGCGGCAAATGGCGGTGTCATATGAGAAACGACCGTTGCACGACCACGTCGTTTTGTTTGCATCGCCTCACCTACATCGTCGACAATAAATGGATACACCACGGGCGTATCCCAAACCGCTAGATTGCCTTGATCATAAATCGATAAGCCACGCTCTTTTCCACCTAAATATTCCTGCGAACCATGTGTGCCTAAATGAACAATAGCGTCGCCTTGCCAAAACTCACGGGCATAAAAGTAGGCTGCCAAATAGAAGTGATTGATAGGTACGATTCCCTGATGAAAAATACCACTTTCATCGTTCTTTTTATCTGAACGCGGCGGTTGACGCATCACTAACATGTTACCAACACGCATTCGAGGCAATATAAAATAGTCAACTGAATCGCGTTTTATCGCCATAAAGTTATCCTGTGGTTTACCCCAATGGTCATTAATTTTATTTTTAAGATCCGTTGGCAATTTGTTAAACCACGCTAAGTAATTTTCTATCGGCATGAGCTCTGCAAGATCGTCATCTAAAAAGGCTTGTAGCTGTTTACCTTGAAGTTGCTCTGGCCGATAAAATGGGTCTAGAATTTTTTTAACTCTTTGTGTAAAAAATGTCTCATCGGTGGCGGGAATGTCATATCCCTGCGCATTTAGTGTTTTAGTGATTTCACTTAGACTGGTTGGAATATTTAAAAATGACGCACCGACATCTTGGTCGCCCCAAACAAAAACCGTGATTTTTTTGTCATGTGCGGGTTTGTATTTTAAGGAAGTTAAATTGACGGCCTTATTTACTAAATGCTCTAGTTGATAATCAATAATGTCAATATTGCCACTGCGGCGGTCCATTGCAGCCACCACCATAGGATCTGTAACCCCTGCGGTTTCTGGTAAAACTAAAGTAAATGCCATCATACCGGCATCAACACCTTGTGGGTCTTGTTCCCAGGCTTTTTGGTCACCGCCATAATAAGTCATGGCCTGAATAACAGGGACGCCAAAACGTTCAAATTCAACCTTACGTTGATTAGCCCAATGAATGTTTCTAAAGTTTAAAATTAGGTCTACATCTGCCGTTAATTTATTGGCGGCATTGCCATCGATATATAACAACTCATCGTAATGTTTTTCACCACGACTTAACGCAAAGAAAAACGGCACAACGTGCACACCACGTTGTTCTAATTGCGCAATCGTTGTGTCTATTAACTCGGTTTGTTCAACTTCTATTGCTGAACGATTCATCAATAACGCAATTTTAGCTTGGTTCGATTTTGGTGCTTGCCAATCAAAATATTGTTTTAAGTCGCTAACAATAAGGTTTGGTAACTTTGGATGATAAATGCCTTTATCGGGAAATATCACCGGTGATGCGACCGATAAGGATTGTGTAGCGGGATCTTCGAGCACGTTAACAGACAAATAACGCAACATATTGCCAAGATTTTTACTGCCACCGTTATCCCAATATTGGTCGAGAGTTTGCCTTTGTAATTCAGACACACCTATTTTATGTTGGAAAGTCTGATGCCATTTTAAACCAACCACTCTGGCCTTGGACTGATTAATTATAGGAAGATAGGGCGAAAAACTTTTATTGGCTTCCGCCACTGAAACACTGTCTAACAGGACAACCTGATATTGATTAATTAAGGCCAAAAACTCTACAGGAGACTTAATAGAACGCAGCGATTTTTGGCTCACTTGCCAATTCGGCATCATGGCATTATTGGAAGCAGCCTGCTTTTTTAACAATTTTACTTTGGCTGGATTACTGTGTGAAGAGCTTATAATCAATAACCTAGACGCTTTCTGTGGTGCTTTCTGCGGTGCTTTCTGTGGTGCCTGCTGCAACTCAGACTCGCTGTTTTGCTGGACTCGATTTTGTGGTTCAGCAAACGATTGTACTGACGACAACGTCAAGCAAAATAGAGCAATTTTTTTTAAAAATGAAAGTGAATATTTCATGTGTAACCTGTAAAACGGGCAATAAAGGATGGGGCTAACTAAGTTTATATTCATCAAATCAAGGCGTTTTTTTATCTCGCGGAAGATAACATAACGCCCTAACTTGTCCCGTTTGAATCAACTTAGTTAGTCCCGGAGGACAGTTGTAACCTAGCTTACTTATTCTGTAAGTGGGTCAGCGACAAAGCTATAATTGCCAGAGTTTCCTTCGGCATCGTAATAACTTGTGATTTGCATTTTGTAATTTTGAGTTGCTGTTTTGATGATATAAACACCATATTGTGACCATAATTGATGGCCACCTTGTAGGTTATAGGCGTACCAGTTTTTAGTCTTAAATGCGTTTACTGTGTATTCATTTGGCTGGAAGCCATAATGAGTAGCCGCTTCAACGGCGACACCCGTAAAGGAATTTGTAAAATCTTGAATTGCCGTTGATGTTTCCGCTAAATCAAGTTGATACGAACCAATACCATCAGCACATGGAATAGAGATATCGTAGTCTTCCGTTGATGTTACTTCCATTGCCGTTGCAAAGTTAATATATACCGCCGATTCAGACGCACATAACATAGCCAAATCTAAGGTTAAATCTTGTTCTGTCGAAAACTCAGTTTCTCCAGACGCCTGTACGCCAAAACTTAGAGTGACGTCGGACATTCCAAAGCCAGACTGCGTCAAATTAGTCACTCTAAACTTACTAAACACGCCATCTGATTGGACAATATAAAAACTGTCGTTTTTAGCCGTTACTGCATGGGTGGTTGTATCGTAGTTATAAAATCCATCCAAAATACGTTCGGTTACGTCACTTACAAATTCTTCATCCGCTGGCACATCAGCTAACGATACAGCTTCATAATCTGCCAGTTCGGCTTCAGCACTTGCATTAACAAATGTATCAACAATTACTGCACCGTCAGCGTCGTAATATCCACTGTTGTTGCCAGTAAAATACATTCCAACAGGTGTTGTACCATTGTTATTTAGGTAGATATTGGTACGCTTGAATGCAATATCCCAATCTTCATTTGTGCTAGCTTGGTCTTCCGTAAGCTCTAATACGGTGCCAGTGTCTAAATCAAAGTAGGCAAATACAGGCGCGCTGCTTGTCCCGGTTGAAAACGGGCCGTATGGCGTCGACGTAACTTCATCTTCCACAATGTCCTCTACAACGTTTGGTTCGTCATCGTCAGATGAACTGCACCCAGCCATTAACAACGCCATGCTAATTAGAGAAAGCGAAGCCATCTTTTTTAAATTTGTGTTATTTATCGCCGGGGTATTTGAATTAGAGTGTTTCATATCTATCTTGTTCCTATACAAAATTGTTGTTCAAATTTATGTGTTTTTTATAATTTTTTAATGGGTTATCTAAAGTGGTTTAGCCGTTAAAACTGATAATTAACACCAACTTTAATCGTTCGGCTCGATACAGGCCTTGGGTCAAAATACCCAAGATCTATCAGTTGGTTATCTCGGTGCTCATCGGTTAAATTAAGCAACGAAAGATGCCATTGAAGATTGGAAGTTATGGTGTGATTGAGCGAGAAGTTGAGAGTGGTAAACCCATCAACCGCTGCATCGACGTAATCGTCTGGCGTGACTTCATCTGCTTGATAAACGGCATAAAGTAGCGTTTGAACATCGAGCGAGTGCAAGTCGTACCCGATATTAGCTTTAACTTGGTGACGCGGACGGGCTTCAAGACGTTTGCCACTTTGGTCAACGGCATCTACATAGCTGTAATTTAGTTGGCTATTCCAATTGAGAAAACGCAGCTCTGCACTAATATCAAACCCTTCGATTGTTGATTTCTCTATGTTTTTGTATTGTGAAATACTGAGATTTTGCGCTTGAGACATTTGTGCATCTTCTCGCGTCGCTATCAGGTCTTTTGTTTCTGAATAATGTAAATCAAAAGATAACTGTAAGTCTGCGGAACGATTAAATACCGCGCCTGTATAATCAACGCTCAAATTGTAAGAATCTGATTGCTCGGGCTTTAAATCTTCGTTGCCGAGAACCTTGTAACCTAAGTTGCTGTGGTCAAACACGTAGTAACGTTCTTTTAAGTCTGGGACTCGATAACCTTGCCCATAACCGCCTCTTACTTTTAACGGCAGTCCTGCAACTTCTACGTCAAACATCGCGCTCAAACGTAATGCGGTATGCATACCAAAATCAGAATCATATTGGCTCCTGATCCCCAACAGATATTGATGATCCGACTTGATGAAGTTGTATTGGCTATATAGCTCTACACTGCTTCTGGATTCATTTGCCACTTCAATTGAGTTATCAGCCGGTTTAACCTGATCAAGTTTGTCAAAATTTGTGGCAAATCCAAATACCACTTCACCGCCATATTCGCTGTCAAACTGAGGTCGTACTTTCCCATGCTGCAGAGAGTACAATCCTTCAAGCTGACCTAAGGTAATTTGAGCGTCTCGAATACTGTTCGACCGGCCACTCGTTTCATCGTGACTTATAAACCTAGATTTTAGATGCCAGTGATTATCAAATGCACTTAACCCAGCCCCCAATTGATGTTGTTCAACATCAGAAACGTAATAAATTAGATTCGACTGGCCGGGAACTTTAGCCGTTATTTTGTTTTTGGATTCGTTTAGAAAGTCATAAGACAAACTAAAATCAACAACTGAAAAAGATTTAGATATCGCAGCTTTAGCAAAGTTTTTGGTGAGTTCACCTGAATCTTGTTGTACATCAGCTGGGGTTAAATCAAAGCCAGGATCAGAGACATGTTGTAGCGATATTTGGTGTTGCCAATCATCCATACGGCCAATATTAGATAATGTGGTTGTATGTAAAAGGTTATCAACACTAACCTCATCATTGGCATCGTATATGCCAATTTCTGTTCGAATTTGAGTTACCGGCTCAACATCCTCAGTGGTAATAATATTAATGACCCCACCCATGGCAGAGCTGCCATAAAGCACCGACGCGGCGCCTTTAATGACTTCTATTCGTTCAATGTTGTGTGCGCTGATCTGATCTAAATCAACCGCCCCGTTAGCAGGTGAAATTAACGGTTGGCCATTGAGTAAAACGGCAATATGTTTACTGCCATACCCGCGCATTTTGACCGTATAACCGTCTTTTACGCTGCGTTCCAAAACAACAGATGGAATAAACTCTAGCGCTTGAGCCAATGTGCCCTGTGTCACTAACTTCAAAGTATCTCGTTCTATGACATCAACAGAGACAGGCGAGTCACTTAACAGCTTTGCGGTTCTGGTGCCGGTAATTACCAGAGTTTCAACATAAGGTGTTGCGTTATTTTCAACGCTGACAGCAGCAAGCAAATCGTCCTCACTTGTCACATTCTTATTTTCTAGTGCAGTGTTATTTGCTGCTTCATCCGTATTTATTCCAACTGAACCAGATGGACGTTCGGCAGCACTTAATCCCCCTAGGGACAAAATCAGACTTAGGCTGGTATTAATGACAATTAGATTTTTGACTAGGTTCTTTTTTATTATCAACATGTTATTCGTTCATTTTGTCTTCTAATCTTTGTTGAACGCAAAAAATAAATCGTCACACAAACATTAAATGATAATCATTCTCAATTGCGATTAGTTTACTGATTGATTTCAACATGTCAATACAAATGCGAATAATTATCAATTAGATTAATAGTGTTTCCGTAGCACATTTTTTGTTTTAAAAATTTAATTCCACATCACATTAAAACGTAATAATAAAAATCAGCTTTATTATCGAATTGACCGTAAGATATGATGGCAAAGGGATAGCAGTAAAAAGGCTTTATTAATGGCTAGAAACAAAAATACAAAAAAATCAAAAGGCTCTACTGGAGCGAACCGAAATGCGACAGATAATTTCATCGAAAAATATGCGAATAAGGCAAATGTTATTAGGCATGAAGAAGGGTTTTATTTTAAAGTCATAGAACAAGGTGACGGCGACAAACCGTCATTATTTGATTCGGTAAGAGTAAATCAACGTATTTTATTGGCGGATGGCAGTGTTATTGCCGATACCTATCGGACTGGACTTGCCGATGAGTTTAGTTTAGAAGAAGCGATTGAAGGCCTAAAGCTTGGTTTGCCGTTAATGTCGGTTGGTTCACGATATGAGTTTGTTATCCCCCCGGAATTGGCTTGGGGCAAGAAAGGTAATCGCAGCAAAATTGGACCTAATGCAGTCATGTTCTTTGATATTAGGCTGGTTAAAATTGTTTAACGAACAAAAGTTAACTATGCCCGAAGCTACACAAGTCGACGTTAATTTGACTCAATTTTTATTTGTCATTAATTTACGTGGTGCGATAAACAATGGCTAAACTAAAATAATTCAACGGTTGGATTTATTCAGCCGAAACTTCATTTTCACTTAAGGTCAGTTTAATGCCCCATGATCACAGTCACAGTCATTTACATTCGCATGGTCATTCTCATGGCCACCATCACCATAATCACGACGGAAAATTAAGCTTAGCGGTTTTTATCAATATTCTACTCACTATAGTGCAAATTATAGGCGGTGTTTTATCGGGGAGCTTGTCATTAATTGCCGACGCCCTGCACAACTTAAGCGATGCCGGGGCAATTTTAATAGCCATTTTTGCAAGGCGAATTGCAAGATTGCCAGCGAGCAACAAGATGACATTTGGTTTTAGAAGAGCCGAAATCTTGGGGGCCTTGATCAATAGCACTTCCCTTGTTTTAGTTGGGATCTATTTAATCTTTGAGGCCGTTAGTAAGTACTTTAATCCTCAGCCAATTGATGGCTGGATAATTGTCGGGATCGCGTCCGTCGCTTTTTTAATTGACGCTGCAACTGCCTGGCTCACCTATAAGTCAGGTGTAAAAAACAACCTTAACCTTAAAGCCACTTTTATTCACAATTTATCAGATGCCTTTGCCTCTATTGTCGTCATGGTAGCGGGCACACTTATTATTTTGTATCAGTGGTATATTGTTGATTTAATTGCAACAATTGGTATTTCACTTTATGTCATTTATCAAGGTTACCAACTTGCAAAACAAAGTATGGTCATACTTATGCAAGGCGTACCTGCCAATATCGATGTGGATACACTTTGTCTTGAGCTGGAAGGCATAGATTCCGTTGTTAAAATCTGGCATATCCATGTATGGCAGCTCGACGATACCAATATATTTTTAGAAGCCTATGTCGAACTTGATACCTCTGGTGATCAACAAGATTTAAGCCCGATCAAAGCGTTTCTAGTGGAGCGCTACGGAATTCACCACTCAACTATAGAAATCACCAAAAAACGTTTAGACCCAGAAACTGAGTCGGAAAATTGCTATCAAAACTAAGCTCATAAAAGCGTAAATATAGCCCATAAGCAAAAAGGTCAGATAACCCTATTGAGGTTGCTGACCTTTTTAATCACTTTATTGTTATGCCTATTACGATTCTCTAATCAGGTAATCAAAGGCAGATAATGA
This sequence comes from Psychrosphaera sp. 1_MG-2023, assembly GCF_030548245.1. Classification (NCBI taxonomy): domain Bacteria; kingdom Pseudomonadati; phylum Pseudomonadota; class Gammaproteobacteria; order Alteromonadales; family Pseudoalteromonadaceae; genus Psychrosphaera; species Psychrosphaera sp. 1_MG-2023. The sequence continues at coordinate 65,997 of NZ_JAUORW010000010.1, read as the reverse complement.
CGCTTTAGCTCCCTCTCCCATCGCAATAACAATTTGTTTATATGGTACGGTTGTTACATCTCCGCAGGCAAATATCCCGGGCTCAGATGTTTGGCAACGTTCATCTATGATAATTTCACCATGTTTGGTTCTGTCGACAATATCGGCCAAAAACCCACTGTTTGGTACTAAGCCTATTTGAACAAAAATGCCGTCAAGTGACTGTAATTTTTCTTCATCCGTATTTCGGTCTGTGTAGGCTAAACCAACCACTTTACCATTGTCAGAAACCACTTCTTTTGTTGCGGCACTTTTGATTATGGTTATATTGCTTTTGGCTTCAGCTTTATCAATCAAAACTTTGTCAGCTTTTAGCTCAGACATAAACTCAAACACGGTCACATGTTTCACCATGCCGGCTAAATCTAGTGCCGCTTCAATACCAGAGTTGCCACCACCGACGACGGCAACATCCTTACCTTTGAAAAACGGTCCATCACAATGTGGGCAATAGGCGACACCATTTCCGATATTTTCTTTTTCACCGGGAACCCCCAGTTCACGCCATTTGGCACCAGTGGCAATGATTATCGATTTTGTTGATATTTGTTCACCTGAACTCAACTGCACGAGTTTCACCTTGCCACGTTCTATATTTTCAACTCTAACATGCTGTTTAACCGTAACGTCGTAGTCGTTTAAATGGGCCTGTAAATTATTAGTCAGTTCAGGCCCTGTTGTTTTAGGCACTGAAATAAGGTTTTCAATACCAACAGTATCTTTAACCTGTCCGCCTATACGGTCGGCAATTAGTGTTACTTTAAGCCCTTTACGAGCACTGTATATGGCTGCTGCAATCCCTGCTGGGCCGCCACCGATTACGGTGACGTCTTGTTCTGGCAATTGCGGAGCATCGTTTTGTTTGGCCGCATCTGGGTACTTTTCCAATAACTTGTCGACTAACACTGAGGTATCGACCTTGCCATTGGCAAATAAGTCGCCGTTTAAATAAACGCTCGGTACACCCTGAATATTACGAGACTCCACAAGGGATTGGAACAAACCGCCATCGATCATTTCACTGCTGATATTTGGATTTAGCAATGCAAATTGATTTAATGACTGCACAACATCTGGACAGTTATGACAGCTCAAAGAGACAAACACTTCAAAATGCAGCGGTTGATTAATATTAGCGATAATTTGTTTTAAACTTTCGTCAAGCTTTATGGCTGTGCCCGCCGATTGCAAAATAGCTAATATAAGCGAATTAAATTCGTGGCCACTTGGGATCCCCGAGAAATAGACGCCGTTAAACTCATTGTTGGTTTGGAGCGCAAATGTAATTGGGCTGCGTAATCCAGCGTCTTGTTCAACAAATTCTAACTTGTCTGAAACTGAACAAAGCCCGGATAAAAATGCCACCAATTCAGCACGACTGTCGTGTTGCCCTGTTTGTAATACCAAGGTGACCTTTTCATCTAACATTTCTGCGTAACTTTTTACTGCGTTTAAAATTTCATTACTTAACATAATTCACCTCATTGATGGCGGTAGACTAACGGGCATTGAATGTTGCAATGCCCATTAGATAACTAAAAGAAGAAACTCATATGGTGTTTACACCGGACTCATATGAGTTTCTAAGTGCGTCGGACTTTAAATTTTACCGACTAGGTCTAAACTCGGCGTTAATGTTGCTTGACCTTGTTCCCAGGCTGCTGGGCATACTTCACCGTCATTTTCACGAACATACTGAGCGGCTTTCACTTTGCGAAGCATGTCTTTTGCCGAGCGGCCAATGCCACCAGCGTGAATTTCTGCAACTTGAATGATGCCGTCTGGGTCAGCCAAGAATGTGCCACGGTGTGCCATGTGATCTTCTTCAATCATGACGTCAAAGCCACGAGTAATTTGGCCAGTTTGGTCACCTAGCATTGGAAACTTAATTTTGCCAATCGCGTCACTTGAGTCGTGCCATGCTTTGTGTGAGAAGTGTGTGTCTGTAGATACTGAATACACCTCAACGCCTAATTTTTGTAATTCGTCATATTGATTTGCCATGTCTTCTAACTCTGTAGGACATACAAATGTGAAGTCCGCTGGGTAGAATAAAAAGATTGCCCACTTCCCTTTCACGTCTTCAGATGTGACTGGTACAAAATCGCCATTGTGAAAAGCGGTTGCTGAGAAGTCTGGGATTGATTTACCGATTTTAGCCATTGTTAATTTCCTTCATTTCTAGTTTGGTTTGTTGAAAGCACGTTTGCTTTCGATGGGGTAATATTAGGGCAGGAATATAAATTAGAAAATTTGATTGAATTGAAGTTTATGTTCTATTAAATTGAACTATAGATTTTATTAAGTGCAAAAGAGAAAAGATGATTTCGTTAAAACAAATACGCTACGCGCTTGCTGTAGGGCAAACACTGCATTTTAAAAAAGCAGCTGAAATGTGCAGCGTTTCACAATCCGCATTAAGTACTGCAATAAGTGAATTGGAAAAACAACTTGGTGTTGCAATATTCGAGCGCAATAACAAACAGGTCCTTGTGACCAAAGAAGGCGAGTTATTTTTACAAAAAGCGCAGAACATTAAACGTGAAATGGATGACTTAGTTCAACTATCACAACTGAGTAAGTCTGTATTATCCACCGAATTGTCATTGGGCGTTATCCCGACCATTGGTCCGTATTTGCTACCTAAGGTGCTGCCTAAAGTTCGAGAGCTTTACCCTGATTTTCGTTTGCAAATAGTTGAAGACCAAAGTCATGTATTAGTTGATATGGTGCGCAGAGGCGAAATAGACGTTGCCGTATTGGCCTTGCCTTATCCTACTGAGGGATTGCTAACCTTAGAATTTTGGCAGGAAGATTTTTATTGGGTGAGTCACAAAGATGAATGCCCAACACAACTTGACGAAATCACCAGCAGTCAAATGGAATTGGATAAGTTGATGTTACTCAAAGATGGCCATTGCTTAAAAGACCATGCACTTGAAGCCTGCCAGTTACAGTCGGTAAAACAGCGCAGTGACTTTCAATCGGCAAGCCTACATACCTTAATTCAAATGGTCGCGGGAAAATTGGGCACCACCTTAGTTCCACAAATGGCGCTTGATCAGTTAATCACCCCGCAGTCTGAGTTACGGGCTTTGCACTTAAACGAACCTGGCCCTCATCGTCGTTTGGCTTTTATCGTTAGACCAAATTTTGTCAAAATGCAGGATGTGTCTGAATTAATCAAAATCTTCAAATCGCAATTGAAGACGGCCGACTCACCAATCTAAAATTCAAAGGGTTAAGATCACAAAATCACTTCGCGTCTTAGCCCGATATTATCTCAGTTGTGCTACCGTTTATGCTGACGAATGGTAACGCGCCACAGACAATATGAGCTTAAGGCAGGCATACAATCTGTATGCGAATTTTAATCGCCCAACGCTGTACAATAGAAAAAACCAAGATAGTATTGACTAAGATTAGTTAAAGAGAAAATAACAATAAAAAGGATGTCGAAATGAACCAATCTAAACCCTCTACTGTTCAGCGATTTTTAGATAAAGTCGAGGTTGTAGGTAATAAACTCCCCGACCCCGCTGTGCTATTTATCGCCCTACTTTTCATCGTATGGGCACTATCTTGGGTGTTATCAGGTATAGATTTTGATGCCATTGATCCCCGTTCAGGTAAAGAATTGATAATTAATAATCAATTAAGTGGTGATGCCATCACCCAATTTTTTTCGTCAATGGTAAATAACTTTTCTCATTTTCACCCCGTTGGCGTGGTTCTCGTCGCCATGTTAGGTATTGGTGTTGCTGAATATAGTGGCTTTATCAACGCGGGTTTACGAGCAATTATGGCTAAAACAGCGACCTGGTTATTGACCCCAATGGTTATCCTTGTTGGTATCGTCAGTCATTCGGCTATTGATGCTGGTTATGTATTAGTTATCCCACTTGGTGGCGTCATATTTTATGCCGCAGGCAGACACCCATTAGCCGGTATTGCAGCGGCATTTGCTGGGGTTTCGGGCGGATTTTCAGCTAACTTCGTGCCATCTGCCCTTGATCCAATGTTACAGGGAATTTCCCAAGCGGGCGCTCAATTGCTAGACCCAACAGTGGTATTAAACCCTCTTAATAACTATTATTTTACAACAGCGTCTTCTGTTGTAGTCACTCTATTGGGTTGGTTTATTACGGATAAAATTGTCGAACCGAAACTGGCAAACAATAAACTCGATGGTGATTTATCCGATCTTCCAACTATGGAACCATTGGAATCAAATGAACAAAAAGCACTACGTTGGGCATTATTTTCTATCATCATAGGTGCCATAATTTTGTTTGCCTCTGCCTATCCACAAGATTCAGCTTGGCGTGCAGCTGACGGCTCGCTTACCGCGTTCTCTGCACCATTAATGAAATCAATCGTACCGTTTATTTTCTTATTGTTTCTCATTCCTGGCCTAGTTTACGGTGTTGCCATTGGCAAAATTAAATCGTCTAAAGATTTTATTGAAGGAATGTCGAAAGCCATGTCCGGTATGGGCTATTACCTTGTGATCATGTTTTTTATCGCTCAGTTTATTTACGCTTTTGGACAGTCAAATTTAGGCATATTGTTAGCGGTCAAAGGTGCTGCATTTTTAAAATCAATGGCGTTACCATCAGGAATTACGATTACTGGGATCATCTTTTTGACCGGTTTTATTAATTTATTTGTTGGTTCTGCGTCAGCAAAATGGGCACTGTTAGCACCAATTTTTATCCCTATGTTAATGCAATTAGGTATTTCCCCAGACCTAGCACAGGCGGCCTATCGTATCGGTGACTCTAGCACCAATATCATCACACCTTTGATGCCTTACTTCCCGCTCGTGGTGGTATTTTGTCAAAGGTATGTGAGCAGTGCCGGTATTGGGACGTTAACAGCAATGATGTTGCCGTTTTCGATCTGCTTCTTAATTGTTTGGACACTATTTTTAATGCTGTACTGGGGAGCGGGAATTCCTCTTGGATTGCAAGCCAGTTATGAATATCTTGCAAACTAAATAGTGACTAGAACTTGCTAACGAGCAACGTTCTAGGCTTAAAAATATAATCAGGAATAGCCATTGGCCACTTATTAACTCAATGTTTTAGTTGAGTATAAGTGGCCTTTCATTCTATTTACTTGTTAACTCTCGATTATTTAACCAAATGGTATTGGTTTACCGTTAAATTTTGCAACTCTGTTTGTTCGCCATTACGCCATTTAACTCGTACTTTTTGCACATCTTTGCATTCCCCTAACCCAAAATGAACCTGATTATTTAAGCTTTGAGAAAATGCATTTCCGCCATTACTTATCGTCGTTTGTTGCATTTGATTACATGCCCAAATAGTCACTTTTGCATCCAGTTGGTCGATTTTTTTAGCGGGAGATTGGCCCACAACAAACCCAATAAAATGAGTCGATTGCCCCTGAACTAAGTTATTGCTAAACAGATGCCATAACCCGCGTTCATTTGCGTAAAGAAGATCAATGTCACCATCTTTATCATAGTCGAGTACATTCGCACCATTGCCTGTCGCCCCGATTTCATCGGAAACAATGTTATGCACTTCGGAGGTTGTGAACTTAATGCCTTTGTCATTAAACAATAAAAATTGCTTATTTTTTGTCGCCATATTGCCGTATTTAATCACAACCATGTCGGGCCAACCGTCATTATTGAAATCAGCAACCGCTGAACTTGTGGTTTGTTCATTAATTGCGTTACCTAGTTTGTCGCTGGCATCAACAAACCTGCCGCCTTTATTTTCAAACAGTTTTGGCGGATATGGTGCAATTGTAGTAGAGCCAAGATTGTTCTCTACGTTTAGTATAACGCCAGCATTTCGTGCCCGCGTATCCACCAGCAATCGCCATGTATTGTCACCTAAATAACCAATGTATATGCCTTTCTTAGTTGGTTTAGAGGGCCAGCCAGTTGCTTGTTGTTGAGTAAGTGTGACATCTTTATGGCTATGTCGGTCACTTTCGAACTCAAGTTTACGCATACTTTTTCCGACAAATACATCAAAGTCTGGATAGGCCATTTGTAGGTTTTTTAATTCAAAATTGCCTATAATCGACAGATCAAACTGTTGCTTTTGTTTCTTAAAAGTAAAAAAAGCAAAACGTTTAGAGCTTGCATCATAAAATTGCTGACGAGAAAATTGATGCTCCGCTCGAGTTATGAACAAATCGTCGTCCCCATCGTTGTCAAAGTCTATTTCGTTGATGCTACTTACATGATTTGTTTGATTTAACGCGCCTAATACATCTTTAGTATCATCGACAAAATCCAGTTTCCCTTTATTTGTCACCGCAACAATGTCAGCACCACCGTAAAAAAGCAGATCCTTAAAACCATCGTTATTGTAATCAACCGTTTGTAAACGATAGCCTAGCCATTTAGCTTGAGGCAGCAATTTAACAAATTGGTACTGCTCATTGTTATCGAGTTTATAAAGATGGTTGGCACCCGCTTTCTGAGATTTAAGAGGAAAACCAGTCGTTATCAATTCTAAAGTACCGTCATTGTCGGCATCGATAAAATTGATCGCGCGACCGCGGGTAAATTCAAAATGTTTCATATCATTTTGTTTCAGAATTTTTCGTCCCTCATTTACCTCAAACAACAAAGGAAACTTAGGGTTTTTGCCATCGCCGCCGCCTTGTGCGACAACAATTTCTATCTTGCCATCTTTGTCATAATCAGCTGCAACAACCCCGTGGATATCTCGTGTTAGCAAGGTTGTAGGTTGAGAATATCGCCCACCTAAGTTCCAATAAACATTCAGTTCGTTACCGTGGTCAGTCAAGATTAGATCCTGTAAACCATCTTGGTCTAAATCAACGACTACAGGGCCGTCCCATTTTCGTCGGTATCGCTCACCGGTTGGCAAAATATCGCGATTCATCGGCTCAAATTGAGCCGGTGATTTGTCGTCATTTACGTCAATTGGATTCAAACTGCAACCACTAAGTAAATAAGCAGAAAGAACGATTGCCAAGGAATAACTAGCCACTTTATGGCACGCTTTTGAGATAGTCTTCATGTTAATTACCAACGTTTATCACTGAATTGAGTTTAATGTTTGTAACGTCTTGCAACTTCACTGTTTGGTCACTCCACGTGACTTTAATTTCTTCGATTGCCTGACAGGCTCCTAATCCAAAGTGTACAAATGGATTAAAGCTGAGTGAATACGCTGCACTTGTTGCGCCGACCTTTTGTATTTGCTCAACTCCACACGCTTTTATCGACACTAACGCACCTAATGGCGAAACTTGGTTATGTTTGCCCACATTTATCGTTACAAAGTTATTTCCCGACCCCTTGACCTGATTTTTAAACAAGTGCCATTTTCCGCGGTCATTGCCAACAACCACATCGAGTTGCCCATCTAAATTGTAATCCACTACCTGTGCGCTCATTCCGATTGCCCCTAATTCAGGTGTGACAATATTGTGCGTAGCGCTTTTAACAAATCCACGTTTTTTACCTTGGTTCATCAATAAAATTGAGTTAATTGGCGTGACCAAATTGCCCCTTGGTACAACAAGAATGTCAGCGTAACCATCATTGTTAAAGTCCCCGACGGCACTGCCCATAGAATGTTCAACGTCTATTATCTGTTGGGCGGCAGTGACGTCTTTAAATACGCCATTGGTATTTTGCAGTAATACGTCTTTTAAGCCTGGGCTCACCGTTTGTGCTGGATAAGATTTAACGCCGCGTACAATGGCTGTCATTGGCGAAAATATATTGGCGGCGACTCGCCATTGCTGGTTACCGACATAACCAATATAAGCGCCTTTTTTATCTCTTTTATCAGGAAATCCAAGGGCGTCACTATTTACTAACCGGACATCTCGACCTGAATGGGTTTCTCCCGAGTAATCGTACTCATAACCTGATTCGCCGATATAAAGGCTTTTATGTGGCCATTGTGATTGAAAATTTTCGAGTTGAAAAATATCCCCCATCACTAAATGTTCAAATTGAAATTCACCACGTTTTGCGAAAAAGCCCCATACTTGGCTTGCCGCGTCATAAAAGGTATCGCCACCGTCAAACTCTTTACCTCGGGTAAAAAACAGATCAAAATCACCATCATTATCAAAATCAATTTCGGCCACCGATGTTACGTTTAATAGTGGTTTGGCAAAAACGTTATTGGTTACGTCGATATAACTAAAATCCCCTTTCCCTTGATACAGCTTTACGGCACCAAACCCGTACAAAAGAATGTCGGCTATGCCGTCGTTGTTATAATCGGTTACAAGTGTCTTTTGCCCATCAACCTTGATGGCGGGTAATTGATTAATGAGCAGGAGCTGACCATTATTGTCGTTTTTATAAATGTAGTTTTCGCTTTGGCCTTTTTTAGCTTGATCAGGAAAAGCGAAGTTGAGTAAATCGAGCTTGCCGTTATTATTTAAATCAACAAACTTAACCGTACGACCCCGCATGTTTTCAAGCGGAATATCAAAATCGGCAACTTCACTAAAACGGCGATTTTTGTCGACGCGAAACACTTTTGAGTTTCTGGCATTGCTGCCAGAGCCGCCGCCTCGGGCCAGAATAATTTCATTTAAGCCGTCTTGATCAAAATCGGCGACTGAAATCCCGTGTACATCTCCCATAATCAAATCATATGGTTTGGCATATTTTCCTTGGTTATTCCACATAACACGGATGGCAAAACCATGATCATTTAATAATAAGTCGGGATAACCGTCTTGATCTAAATCGGCAACAACTGGCGCATCCCATTGTCTTAAATTTTTATTTTCACGCTTAAAATCCGAGTGCAGTTGTTGAAAAACAATTCGCTCATTTGAAAGTGGTTTTGGATTGCCATTTGCTGTTTGGCACGCAATGAGAATAGCTAGGGTCGATAATAGCGATACTCTTGAAAATAAGCGTTTTTGACCATTAATCATTTGAAGCTCCTAAAAATAATGGGGAAGATGATTGTCTGAGCGTACGAACCCAAATGAGGGCGACTAAAAAAAACCAAGGCAGACTCCCGCCACTGGAATTTTGGTTTTCAGGCTTGTCTACAACGGCCTGTTCATTAATCGTTAAGCTTATGCTGTCCGCTACTAAACTCAGTTGTGATGTCGCTGTGATCTGTACGTTACCCGCCGCTACTGCTGTAACGTTCCCGTTATTGTCTACCGTTGCCACATTTGAATTGCTAGACGACCAATGGAGGGTTTTATCTGTTGCGTCTGTAGGCAGTATATCTGCGGTCAAAGTCAGTTTTTCACCAACGGTTAATGAAGTAGCAGACGATTGTATTTCTATCGAATGCACTTCTATATCACTCACACCTTCGAGTAAATCGAGTTGCAGTAATTGCACGTCCATCGGTTGCATTTCGATGTTATTTTCTACGTTATTGCCAGTAATTACATCGACGATACCGGATACTTTGCCGATGCTAGACAACAGCTTAACGTTGACGGTTTGTTGGCTGGTATTGATGAGAGAAATACCTCGTCGTTGTTCGTTACCAGCAGTTGCAGAGCCAGATGTCAAAGATGCCTGACTCAACAGGACGCCATGAACAACTTCAAGTTCAGCATTTTTGACCACGATATCCACGTCCTTGTGCGGAACTAACATCGAAACCTTTACCTGTAACTCTTCAAGCATGGCCAATACGTTATCTCGTTGAAAGCGAGCATATACAGCCAAATCAACGCCACTTGTTCTTGTTTGCCCCAACTCAGTTTTAGTGAAATTATTGTCATCATCCATTAGCACTATATTGCCACCGCGTTGTGCAAAGGATTGAAGACCAGTCAAATCTTCGTCCGAGATAAATCGAGTGGCGGACAAAAACAAGGTTTGTGAACTCGGGTTTAAGGAATCAAGGGTCGATGGCGTTGCAAATCCTACCGCCACATTTTGTAATTTAAGCGCCTCGTACATTTCTGACATATACAGGGTATATTTGGGGTCCTGAATTGCCGCATCCTTGTTGTAATAGACCATAAAGTCTCGCTCAACTGGCGTTAATGACAGTGCCAAATTACCATGTGCATTAATTTCTTTCCAAGCACGGCCGTAGGCGTCGAGTTGAATTGGCTGAGTGACACTGGTTCCGATGAAGTCCGCGCGAGTATCGATGGCTCCATCACTTTTGCGGTTCCAAACCCAAGTGGTAACTGAGCCTAAACCGTGCGTGATCCCTAAATAAAATGTCGCTCGCACATATTCTGGTGACATATGAAAATCACGCCATCTTGACCCTGATAAATTATGCCACTCTGAATCATACATATGTTTGTCTGGTGCTATGGATTTCATAAAATCGAGCATAATGCTTTGCGCACGCCATTCAAGACTGTACCGCTGACGCCAATTTTGCTCATGACGTAGGTCCCATTCAGCAGCAAATGACGACATTTGCGCATCCGATCCCGGCATATCAACCAAGTTAGTGATAAATTCAAAATCCAAACCTTCGTCCTGATAAGGCGTATGGACTGAACGTTCGCCCATCACTTTGACATGGGTTTTAGCATGTGGGTCAACGTTATGAACACCGTCGTGTAAAAACTGAAACCATTGATTACCACGTTCCAGATTAAACTTATTCCAGTCATACCAAATAGGTCCACCTTGAAAACTAAGGGAGATTGGCGGGATGTACGTGTTCTTAACTTCAGAAAAATTATTAAAGCTTGTTTGGTAAACGACATTAAGCTGGCTTATCGTATCGTATTTATGTTCTAGCCACGCTTGGTATTTATTCATGGTAAATTCCGATACGCCACGGGCCGACTCGACTCCACCTTCCCGTATTGAAAACATAGGCTCATTGGCAATCATATGAACTCGCTCGTTATCCCCTAAAGGTTCAATCGCCGAACTCAATTGCTCCTCAAACAAAACGTTTAACCACGCTTTGGTATTTGGGTTGTCTATGTCGTAATCGGTAAATATCCGAGAGCCGTCAAATGCCTGAGGGTAATCTTCTCGCAGCCAAAATGACTGCGGGACTATATGGCCTAAAAAATACTGAATAGGCGCTCGATTTTGTGCGGTTTGCTCGGCAATACTGCTTCGTAAACTCGACTTGCTCCAGTTTTTAATTTTGTTTTCAGTTTCCAAATGTTGCACCGACAAATACCCTTCGCCACTTCGACCAAACGCCTGCATAACGTCTTCGGTATTTGGTTGCCAAAAAAACTTACTGGCAAATACTTTGTCATCACCAAGTTGGTAATGTGTGCCCTGGAGCTTAATTTTTTTTGTGGAGAAATCTGGCGGCGTAGCGAGGGTGATATTGCCATCGATCTGCTGTTGTAATTGCGCTATCGCCGAATCCACAACGTCGATACAATCGAGTAGCTCATCAAATGGCAAACCTGTTGGGCCAACAGGATCGAAGCGGGAAAAATACACGGCGTCATACATTTGCTGAACCACTTCAGGGTGATTTCTGTCCCATGGTGCAAATATGTCTTTAAACAAGCGTACCGTTGTTTGCGACACCTGGGCGTAGTCGACATTAACTCCGACAGCGATAGCCTCTTCTACTTTTTTATCAAGTTCACTACTTTTTTCATTTACTTGCTTTAACAACGCTGTAAATGTCGCGTCATCAGTGGGCCCATCATAAATAGCGGCACACAAGTAAAGTGGCAGCAATATGAGGGTTGAAACCATCAATTGACTCAGGTTTTTAAAGTTCATTTTTTTATTCTTATAATTGTTGTGAATTAAGGTTGAAAATCGACAAAAAAATTGGCGGTTAACCTGCCTGACTTAGGATCTGGGTTAACGTCAACGTTTGGTTTTTCAATATGAGCTGAATGTAAAATGGTCGCTGGATAAATAACCAACCTATTAGGTTTGTAATCAACAGTATGGATCAGCTCAAAATGCGGATCTGTCCCTGTAACATACTGCTGTTTGGGGTTTCCATGTTGATTAATATGTTGTTGTGCGGCCTGTAAATATTGTTTACGCCTTGCCTGTGTAACATTTTCAAACCCTGTTGGTTTATGACGATAAAAACTCGTGCCACCAAAATCTCCAGGGTTTAAATAATGTAAAATGGCAAAGCTAAACGTTTCGTTATTATCAAAATGGGGAATACAGCTAAGTAAGTTTAAGTCTGCAGGTCGTTGTGTGAGCAAAGAAAAACAGCCATTCCTTGGGTAAAGTGTTAACTCTTTTGGAACTTGAAAGTGCCGATATAAAATGTGAGCTGAAAATTGCAATATCGCCATACCATATTCAGCCCCCACGTTGGCACGCACTCCTGGATAATAGGTGCCCTGTACCATGCTGGTACCATAATCAGCAGTAACGCCATTGGCTATCGCTGCCGACGGGTCTAACAAAACGTCATCAACGACAAAAATTGGGGTTTGTTCATGACCAATGTTTTGGGCCACTTGGCGTTGTTTTCGATTGATATCAAACATGCGTATTTTCCAATGCTCTCGAACTTAACTTAGTTAAAAGCCACTATTTAGCGCCGATAACAAAATGCTTGCCTTGCTTTTTAGTTAGCGCTTCGTCGGAATCAATAGCTGTTAAATAGACTACCCAAACATATTTCCCTGCTGGAAAATTAGTCACCAGATCACTAAACGGCACTGAGATCTCTCCCGGTTTTTTAACGGTATATTTTAATGCACCGAGTTCTTTCCAGTTGCTGCTGTCTAATAACTTCAAATGCAGATCACGATTTTCTGTGATGTCATATTTAGCGGTTAATATCACCTCAGAATCATCAATGATTGTTTTTGGCCAAGTTACTTTTTTAATCAGATCTTTTTTCGAATAAACCGACGGTTCTGGTGCTTTAGGCGCGTCAATTACAGTTATTACTTTAAACTTTGTATCACCAAGACGGTCATTCCAATTTTTGCCTTTTGGTGCCAGATAAGCATTTACACGATATTTACCCGGCTTAATATCATCGATATCAATAGAGAAATGATAGTTTCCTGACTTCTTAATCCGTTTCATCGTGCTCTTAACTGTTTTACGGCTCTCAACTTCTTGTACGGCAACGTATAAATCTCGTAACTTAGACAGTGATAACTCAATTCTGACAACAGGCTTTTCTTCCAAGCCAATAATTAGGTTGTCTAAATCAAAGTTGACGATCTCATCGTCCTGTGCACAACTTGCCGTCGATAAAAATGCGCTTACCATTAAGATAAATGTCGCGATTGTTTTAATTAAATTCATATTCACCTCAACTTAACCAAAGTTTAATTAATTGTGAGCGACTGATGTTCGGCAAAGACCAAGGTGCCACTGCCGAACCCAGTATTCTTAGTTAGTTATTTTTTCTTGTATACGCGCACCCAGTCGACTTGCATCGCACTTGGGTAACCTTCTGCTGTCGCTTTTTCAGGCACAGTGCATCGAACAAAGCCATTTGGGCAATTATTGTATGAAACATGCGGATACCTAAGACCTAAAGATAACGTGACGTGCATCGGTAAATGCCAGTGTAGATTTGGTTTTTCTGCCACCTGTACGCCGTCAATAAACCAGCGAATGACCTCTGGCGTCACCTCAGCCCCGTAAATGTGGAAGTCGTCTCTTGCGTCAAAGTCTGCATGGATCTTATTCCGGGTGAGTTCTGGGTATTTTCCTGGGCGTTTCCATATTTCTTTGCCATTCTCAATAATTCGAGTATGTAAATTCATATCGATGACGTTGGCACCGTCATAGCCTAATGGCGCGTTTTTGTCCCATTCGGCCTGTTGTAACTCAACAATATCCACCTCTGAATAGGTAGCTTCGCCCTCATGTTTTCCTTTTAATCCCATTTTTGAAATCTCGTCATTTAAACTGTAGATCCAAAACGCGGGACTCGAACCAGGAAATGTCGGAATACCTTTCATCCTCGCTTCATAATATCCATAGGTTTGGTATTCATGGGAGCGAATGATCCCTGATTTATAAAACAGATCAGTCGTGACTTTTCTGCCTCCATCTTTGTAAGCGCGGCGCACGGCCTGGTGTTTTTCATAAGTAAGTGCAATATTTAAATTGCCGTCCTCGACCGTTACATTGTCTTTTGTCCAAGACCAAGGACCCCAGCCTTCCGGGCTATTTGTCCACTTGCCTTCATCTACTTTCGTTGAGTTGAACTCGTCCGAAAGTGAAGCAACATATTGCCAATTTGTGTTATCTGTGTTTTTTAACGTCGGTAACGGTGTCGTTTGCCCTTTATTCTGCGGTTGCGCATGTTCAAATGTTTGTTTTGTTGCCGTCGAACAAGATGCCATCGCCATTAAATTGGCGGTAATAATTAGATAACAAAATAATCGGTTTTTCATAGAATTGCCCCTTATAAAAAAGCCACCTAAGCAGGTGGCTTTTCATGTTTTAAAACTCGACTAATTGACTTCAACTATCGATAGTTCATCAATTAACAATGTTTGGCCTTCAGGTAAACCAGTCACTTTGAAGCCAGGGAATACCGGGGCATTTGCATCCCACTCCGCAGGTACTGTCCAAACCGGTGTACCAGATAACTTGTCGATAAGCTCAACTAACTGCCAGTCCGTAGTCCTTTTTAGCACGGCTGACTGAATACCTGCGCTTGGCAAACGACGGTCATAACCAGGCCCAGTGATACCAGCTGGGTAGTTCCAGTTTATCGATACATGAGACAACTCAATATCATCTGCAGGTACATCACTCAACTTAGCCCATACTGTAAATTTGTATTTTTTCCCTGTCGACGTGTCTGGACGACCAAATCGTTGGGTATACCAGTTTTTATCATTATTCCAAGCGCCCTGAACGATAAGGCGACCAGCGCCATTTGCTGGGTCGATGTTTTGACCACCACTGATCTCGATAGCATTGCCAGACAGCGCATCTGCTGAAACGGTTGTACCGCCCCACCAATTAGGCCCAACATTACCGTCTAACTTAAAGTCAATGATCCAGTTAGAATCAACAGGTTCTCCCGGATCACAGGCCAAATTACTTTCAGCGGTAACCGTGATGTTTTGCTCTGCAACATCATTTGCACTTGTTGCGCCGGTATATCCTGAATCTAAGCCAACCGTTAATGTTGAACTTTCGCCAACCGCCAGTGTATTGGTATAACGACCAGTTGCACCAAATTCACCGTCACTTTCAGACATAGCAAATTCCGTCGTTAGGTTGGACGCACTCCAGTCATAACTATAAACACCAGATAGCGTGTCATTGACTATGCTTGGTTTAACTTCGGCACCGATTGATGTACATGTTGGAACCGTTTTTGTTCCTAGTGGAGCGCCTAGTTCGTTATAGTCTTGGTTCACAATCTCAAGATTGAATCCAGGAGTTACCGTAATGGTTGCCTGTGCGGATAGAGACGAGTCTTCTTCACTGGTTACGGTAATTACCGTTTCACCCTGATTCGCAGCGGTTACGTTGCCATCGGCATCGACGGTTGCAACAGATGTATCAGCGATTGAATAGGTTAAATTTGAGTTACAGGCATAAGCTGGAGATGTTGCAGATAACATAGGTTCTACAGCACCTGACGCCAAAGAAAGGTCAAACGCTTGAACGCTTGTAACTGGATCCGATATGGCATTTACCGTTAATGATAAAGTTCTTCTATCAACTTCTTCACCTGGCGCAAGTTCATGGCCAACATCGACAATATAAGAAATGTTGTAGGTAATCGAGGTTGGGAAATCTCGTAGGCCATCAGGCGCAGGTGTTCCATCGTCATTCGTACCACCACGGACATCAGTTTCATCACACATGCGAAGGGCTTGGTCAAAGGCATCGGTATCCAATACCAACTTAGTGCCGTCCTCAGACATAGTAAATGGCGAAACGTTATTGTTCCCTTGATTACCTTCACCTTGAGGGGTATTAAAGGCGGTGTTTACAGCCGCAAATTGAAATTCACGGATAAAAATTGGTGATGGATAAGAATCTACTGACAATGCTTTCCCATCTACCATGGCCCCTTCAAGTAAATCTATTTCAACGACACCAGACAGCTCTGGATAAGATTTGCTAAATGGTGCTTCGTCAAATGTAACAGGCTTGCTACTTGAAAAATTGTAATCCAAACCTTCATCAACACCACAGCTTGCAACCGCGGTAGAAATCATTGCGCTAAGCAATGCTTGCTTAAATAATTTATTCATCTCTTCGACTCCAAAAGTCTCTTTTTTGGGTAGGTCAGGCTCCGCCCAACCTACACACTTAATTTGTTACTAACTTATCTGTGCCTGATTAGAAATTGGCACGAATACCTAAACGGAACTGGCGACCAGTATTGCTAATCGCGAGTGTACGTTCGTCAGTCACGTCATTTTCAAAGACGTTCCCTTCGTTCATATACACTTCTTGATCTTCTGTTCTCGTCATATTACTTGTGTAGAATTCACGTCGAGTGTCTTCTAGTACGTTGGTAATATTGAACGTCATGCTGACGTTTTTAGATAAGTTATAACTCGCGCTAAAGTCACTTCTATGTGTTTCGTCTTGCCAAGCTGCACCGCCATTTAAGCCATCATTCAATAATTGAACTCCGGTGTAACGCTGTGCCCAACGCAACGACAACCCATCTAACTCATAGAATACAGTGGCGTTATAAGCGTGTTCTGGTGTGTAATCCATTGGCAATGGATCCATGAATACACCTGATGTCCCAATTTCTTCAGCTTCTTTTTCTGAATGTTGATATGTATAGTTGATGCTTAAACCTAATCCACTAAGCGCCCCAGGAAGGAAGTCGTAGTTTTGGGTGTAACCTAGCTCAAGACCAGAAACAACCGTACTATTACCGTTTTTATAGATGTTGATATTGGCAACATGACATTCGATTTCCCATTCACTCGCAGAGAATCCGGCATAATAACGATGTGGCATACAATTTTGTTCACCGCGCATTTCACCTTCACCCGGCATACGGGTTTCGTCATAATCCAACAATAGGTTTGCGCTTTGTAAATCGTATTCGGTTCTGACATCTTTATAATGGAATGGTGTTACGACATTTTCGACCATATCGACAATATCTTTGTGGAATACCGCAGCGGACACTAAACCAGACTCGTTGAAATACCACTCAAATGAAATATCTACGTTTGTTGATTTTAACGGTTTAAGATTAGCGTTACCCGCTGATCCTAATGCCGTTGGTCCCCATGGATTTTCGTTCATTTGTAAACGAGGATTTAAGAAATCAAACTCTGGACGTGTCATTGTTTTTGATGTCGCAAAACGAACGATCATTTCGTCATTGATTGCATAGTTAAGATTTAAGCTAGGCAATAACAATGTATGTGTTGCAGAACCGCTATTTGCAGCTGAACGGATAGTAGAATTATCTTTGTTACCGTTTGGTCCGACAAATGATGTTGAACGGTCAAGGAATGGCCAAATTTCACCTGCGGCACCAAAATGTCGGTGTTTAGAGCGAGGCGCATCAACTTCATTACCATTTATATCCACTACCGTATTTGGTAATGGAACTAAGTCATTGATCACCGGTGAAGCGCCTGTGTAATCAATAAACACTAAACGGTTTGTATCCATACCGCCTGGTAAAACCCAAGCACCGTCTACATAAGGGATTGTATCGTCATTGTCGAAGTTATAACCGTGAGTTAGCTGCCATGCAAAGCAACCTGCCAACTCAGATTCATTTTGTGGCGCCCAACGTGTGTCGTAAACATCCATTACGTTGTCATCACCGTCGCGTCTAAAGTTCATTTGTGCGTCTGGGCAAGCTTCAGAGCCTTCAATGTCACCTAAACCACGTTCGATAAGTAGGTTATAAGGGTCAACCAAATGAGGTGGACGATGGTAATTGATACCACCATAACCACTTGATTCATTAGAATCTTTAACAAAACGAACACCAATGTTACCGGTTAAACGACCGTCAAAACCTTCAAAGTTTAGTTTTACATAAGCCGATTGCGTTTCCGTTGAAATTTCGCGTGTGCCCTGTGGGTTAACCGCGATACCAACGGTATCTGGGTCACGACCAGCAAACTCTGCTAATGCTTTTTTCGCATCTAACATTGGCCAGCCATCAAAATAAAAGTCACTGGTATCTTTGAACAATCCTTCACCAAAGTTGTCATATGGGAAAGCTTCACCAGATAACATATCAACAACACCAATTGAGCCCATGCCTGTTGTAGCGTATGACACATTTGGATTTGAGTTATCAACAACTGCCGTTCCCGTGTTGATAGTTTGGTTTTGGGTATAAACGTCTTTAACACGTTTTGAAGCTTTGATACCAAATTCGACGCCAGTGACGTAATCGAAATCGAGCTCCCATTGGAAATCGAGTTTTAACGATTTATTCGTATCTGTTTGTTCATTGTTTCTAAACGTTAGGCCACCTAAATGGTTGGCATTTAAATCTAATAAACTAAAACGACTCGGAGCCGAAGTCAGGCTGCCGTCATATGGGTCAATTACCGCTAATGAAGAGCTAATGTCAAAGTCACATTCAGCTGCTAAACAGTTGTAACCAATCGGCTCAATAATGTCTGCTGGCATTTCATCAACAGAACTGTTACCTAGTGTGCCCCAGGTTGCTGTAGATAAACTAATAAAGTCATCTGTTCCTTCAACAGTTTCAGAAAAACCAACATTAAATTGCATGCGCAAATTGTCTGTTAAATCTTGTTCAACTGTAAATGAAAAAACATCAGTTTCAAGTTCACGCGTGCCTTGAGAACGGTTAAAAAAACCACTTGAAAGTCGACTATAAGAGCGTTCTAACGTTTGTGTTTCAACATTAACTGTATTCCAATCTAAAACGGGATCATTTCCTGAAATACCAGTACGAGGAGCAAAATTCATTCTAAAGTTGTGGTAATCCGTTTCAACCGTTTGCTTGGTTTTGGTTAAGTCCAATTGGATATTTGTTGAATCCGTAGGTTCCCATTCAAAACCCGCAGTTGCTGAAATACGTTCACGAATATTTGAAGCAACAGAGATGTCGGTATTGTTACGAGCAAGGACGTTGTATTCACCCTCTGAAATTACCGTTTGAGTTGCCGGATCGTAATCGACTAACGTCGAGATATCATTAAGAACACGGTCACCGGCTTCGTTAAGCACATATGCACCACTTGAATCGGTTTGAAAACCAAGTACACGAATTGCTTTGCCATTTGTATCCCGGGCAATGCGTCCTGAGTTCGCATATAGATCAGAAATGCCTACACCGCCTTCAACCCAACTTGTGCGCGTACTATCGTTACGAGTTTGTTGTTGGTCAGCAGACACTGTGAAAATCACACCAAATGTATCATCAGCAAATTTATCAGCAAAACTGGTCGTCACTCGGCCATCATATTTGCCAGAAAATTCATTATAACGACCTTCAACGTTTACCATACGGCGAGGTTCATTTAACGACAGTGGCTTAATTGTGCGCAATACAACATTAGCGCCTAGAGAACCTTCATCTTGCTCAGCAGACGATGTTTTAACAACATCGATTGAAGATAGAATGTCAGAAGAAAATGAGCTTAAATCGACAGATTGCGAAGCAATCTCACCTTCGTTACCTGAGTTACCACTGGTAATGGCAACCCCATTCATCGAAATTTGGTTCATTGAAGGCGATGTGCCTCGAATTGAAATTCGAGTACCTTCGCCGTCTTCCTCTATAACCGAGATCCCCGTCACTCGAGAAAGTGCATCAGCGATGTTTTGGTCGGTAGATTTACCAACATCTTCTGCATGAATTGAATCAGAAACATTGTCAGAAAAACGTTTGGCGTTAACGGCTTTTTGTAAACTGCCTCTAAAGCCTTTTACTTCAATGACTTCAATATCGTCATCGGCGTTTTTATCCTCAGGCTCAGCAGCATAGACTGGATTGCTTAACAGCACTCCCAGTACAGCAGCAGATATCGAATTGAGCTTGTAGTTGGTTTTCATGTGGTTCTCCACTATTTTATTATAGTTCTAAGTGCCTGTTGATACTGCTTACATAACACTAATAAATTTATTTATGTTATTAAAGACTTCATTATATGGTCAGACCAGCGTTTTAAACGTAAAAACGTAACGCCAACCTGACGAGTTGTTATTAATGAAGTTTTATGTTGTTGTTTTTATTTAGTTTTGTATCTTTATTATGATATTGGTCCATTCGGTCGATATCATAGTTTTCAAATTTGCGTTGTAATAACCAACGCGGTCTTTCCAAACCTGACTCCCATTCAAAAAGGGTTTTGAACATATCCTTTACTAGATCAGGATATTTAGCAGCCACATCTGTCAATTCTTGCTCGTCTTCTGCGATGTTATAAAGTTGTGCCGGGCGGTCAGGAAATCGCATCAACTTCCAATCACCAATTCTAACTGTGCCACGAACATCTTTTTTCCAAAACAAAACCTCATGAGGACGATTTGTATTTTTGCCATTTAAATAAGGGACTAAGTCAACGCCATCAGTTTTTTCAATTTGCTGAACGTTGCCGCCTGCAGCAGCGTAAAATGTTGGCAGTAGGTCAAGCAAACTTACCGGGTAAGGATACACACTAGCGGGTTCTATTTTACCAGGCCACTTCATTAAAAATGGCACTCGCACCCCGCCTTCTAAATGGTTAGATTTAGTACCACTTAATGGGAAGTTGTCTGATGCATTGCGGTCTGTAGGCCCGCCATTGTCATTGGTAAATACCACAATTGTATTGTCGTCAATTCCTAACGACTTGAGCTTGTCCATGATCTGTCCAGAAGCTCTATCAAGTGCTAACGTCATCGCCGCTACCGTTTTACGTTTACCTTCAAGCTGCGGAAATTTAGCTAAGTCCTCAGGTGTTGCATCCATAGGCGTATGAACCGCGTTAAAGGCAACAAAAGCTAAAAATGGTTTATCTTCTTTGACTTTACGTTCCATAAAGTCGATGGCTTCGGCTGCCAATACATCTGTTAAATAACCTTCATGTTCACCCATAATAGCGAAGTTACGTTCCATCAGGTCTAACTCACTTGGTGGCGCTTTTGAATAAGCGAAATAAGAACGCGCTCCACCTCGGAAACCATAAAATTCGTCAAATCCTCGATTTAGCGGATGGAATTTGTCGTCGCCACCTAAGTGCCATTTGCCATAATATGCTGTCGCATAACCTTGTTCTTTTAAGTAGTTACCAATGGTTTTTTGATCAACAGGAACCCCCATATTACGGCCGTCATTAGCTGAATTTGCGCTCATGTAACCAGGTACATTGTTTTCTTCAAATCCAAAACGTTGTTGATAACGACCTGTCATCAAGCCTGCACGCGATGGACCACAAGTTGGGTCGGATACATAACCTTGGGCGAAACGTACACCTTGTGTTGCTAATTGATCTAAGTTGGGCGTGATCATGACTTTACTGCCATGAAAACCAAAATCTCCGTATCCGGCGTCGTCAGCAAACAAGACGACGATGTTAGGTTGCTTCTTATTACCGTTAACCGGTTTGTTAGCTGCCGCGTCTGACATTGCAGACAAGGACATTAAAAATATGACGAACATCAACGTTTTCATTATAAAAACCTACCTATGTCAGTTCTACCCTAAAAAATTGGGCGGGACACCGAAGTGTCGCCAACCCAAAAACAACAGGGATTCTTCTAATTAATCAAATATAAAAGCGATTACAATAAAGCTGCTCTAATCGTTTACTAATATCGACACACGTTTATTCGACAAGTATTCTTCCAAGCTATATTTTGAACAGTCTTTACCTACACCACTTTGCTTTAAGCCACCATGGGGTAATTGCACAGAATAATGAGCTTCGTTAATACAAACGCTCCCAGCCTCTAACTGTTCAGCTGCTTGCATCGCGCGTTTCAAATTAGTCGTAAATACATAGGCCGACAAACCAAACTCACAATCATTGGCTAGCGCAATTACGTCATCTGCATCACTAAATGAAATAACAGGTAGAACCGGACCAAATATCTCGCACGATGTTGCTGTCATCGCTAAATTTGCATCTGCTAAAATAGTAGGTTCGATGTAATAGCCAACCGGTTTGTCTGCGGGTACTTTGCCGCCGGTCACTAATTTGGCACCTGAGGCAATCGCATCGTTGATAACACCTAAAATACGGTCTTGCTCACGCTTGTTGATAACCGGTCCCATTAAACGCCCTTCCCCGTCGCCTGCGGTTAACGTCAAACTTTCAGCTCTCGCCTTAGCAAGTTCAATGAACTTAGGGTAAACCGATTCGTGCACAAAACAGCGATTGGGTGAAACGCATACTTGGCCGCTATTACCAAATTTTAAATCAACAATGTTGTTAACTGCTTTTTCAAGTTCTGCATCGTCGTAAACAATTACCGGCGCATTACCACCGAGTTCAACTGAGAAATGCTTAACACTGGTGCAGGCCATTTGCATTGCCTTAACACCCGCATTGGTCGAGCCAATCATGGTAAATAAAGACGTTATATTGCTTGTTAATAGCGGATTAGTAATATCGTAATTATTACTAGTGATAACGTTTATAACACCTGCTGGAAAGCCAACTTGAGCAGCCAACTCCGCGCACTTTAAGGTCGCTAATGGTGTTACTTGAGAAGGTTTAATTATTGCAGAACAGCCAGCAGCCAATGATGGCCCGAGTTTGTAACCAAAGTTAAGCAATGGAAAATTCCAAGCAAGATAACCAACAACAACACCTAACGCCTGGCGCTGAATGTAATGATGGAAACGTCCATCTGGGTCAATAATAACGGGTTGGTCAATGCGATGTGCTTCTTCGACAAAATAGCGCAAACAGGTCGTCAACATACCGAAATCATATTCAGCATTGTCCATTGGTTTGCCAGTTTCTGAAATCAAGATAGCGATGATTTCTTGTTTATGTTGCTCTAGCAAATCCGCATATGCACGGATAAGCTTCGCACGCTGTGCTAATGAGGTTTTCGACCACGTATCTAAACCTTGCTTGGCGCTTGTTAAACAATCTTCAATTTGTGCCGATGTGATGTCAGGTACACGGCCAACAACTTCTTCAGTTGCAGGGTTAATGACATCAAACGTTGAGTCAGACTCAACCAATTGGCCATTAATTAACATTTTGTATGCTTGTTCGCTCATTTTGTTTCCGTCGCTTTAATATCAAATTCTTTTAATGCATCAGTGTCGATTTCAACACCTAAACCTGGACCTGTTGGTACAATTGCTTCGCCCTCAATAACCTGAACTTCCACTTTATAAAGATTGTCACGCAATGGGTTTTCCGTACGGTCGTATTCTAGCAGTAATTGCTGCTCTTCTTTACGTCCTGGTTCTGGATACGCTGTTGCCAAAAAGTGTGTTGCTGCAGCTAAGTTTAACTGAGTTCCCCATACATGTGGGATCATATTAAGTCCGTTGGCTGAAGCAATAGCCCGAATTTTGAGAGCCTCACTTGGACCTCCACAATACGCTAAGTCTGCTTGCACTAACTGAACACCGCCCGACTGAATTAACTTTTGGAAACCAAAACGAGTCTGCTCACACTCACCTGTAGCAATGGCTAAATCGGCTTTTTCATGCAACTTCTTAAATAACTCTGGATGCTCTGGAGACAATGGTTCTTCAAACCATACATAGTCATTGGCGTCTAGCAAACGTGCTATTTTAATGGCTTCCGGTAAATCGTAAGCATGATTCGAATCCGCGGCTAAAATTGTATTTGGCAAAGCTTCGCGCATGGCAACGATAAGTTTTTTGTCAAAATCAAGGTTTTTACCCACCTTAATCTTCATCGCCTTAAACCCTTGCTCAGCGTAGGTAATCGCTTCTTCTACCAAAACAGGTAACAACATTGATTCAGGTAAATCTTGAAAATACATACCGGTTGCATAACAAGACACTTTATCTCGTTGAGCGCCGCCCATCAGTTGACTAACACTTTGACCAAGAGCCTTTCCTTTTAAATCCCACAATGCCATATCGATACCAGACATGGCTGCTGTCATAACGCCGCCACGGGCAAAATCGAGTGATGAACGCCACATGTAATGCCAAATCATGTCCGTCGACAATGCGTCAAAACCTAGTATTCGTGGAGCATAAAACTTTTCTACAGCGCCTTGGATAACTTCGGCAGGTCCATAACATTCACCCCATCCTGAAATACCAGTGTCGGTAATAACTTCAATAATCAACACATTACGTTGATTATAAAACCACTGAGAGAAACCAAATGGTTCCTTTAATTCGCAACGTACGTGGTGGGTTTTAATACATTCTATTTTCATTATTACTCAACCTGCTCACTAGACTGACTTCAATATTTTGAAGCACCGGGAAGACAACCTAATGCCTTCCAATCATCGTTCTAATAGATACTTAATTCATTATGGGATTAATATAAACATATGATGTTTATATTTGCAATACTTTTATCGATGTTGTTATTAGAACAAAAAGATCCTTCTACAAGGATCTCAGATACATTTTGAAATAAAGAGACGCCGGATCAGGCACATCATCCTCGAGTCGCTGATCCTGAGCGGATAATGGGAAAGTGAGTAGGCACAGCGACAAGAAACAACCACAACGTATTAACAGCACGGCCACAGGCATTAGACATTAATTTAAACGCGCTAACGTTCTAACTTCTATGACTTCATAGCTAAGGTACCTACAGGCTATATATCGCTTCGCATTCAATATTAATTTGGTTAACTCCGCGGACGAAGATTAAACTCGTTAAGGTGTGCTTGGATTTCTAATTTTTATTTACGTGCTTTTCAAACGCCCTTGTTTCATATTGAGTTACTTCAATTAAAATTGTTTGATAACAAACCTATTGGGGCATTATTAAATTAAAACGGCTCCTAAAAATCATAAGGAATCAGTGTATTTTAAATACGCCTTTAAGATGTTAAATTTGCGTCTCAAAGATGTTTAAAAATATCGATCAGTAACTAACTCATTAAATAGCAGTATTAAAAATGAAAAATACAATCGCAGAGCTTTTCCAATACGACAGCTACAATTTATTTGTTAGTTCTTTGTATAACCCGTGGCTAGTAACTCTATCGGTGGCTATTGCTATTTTTGCTTCTTTTATGGGATTTCAAGTTGCATCACAAGCGGCATATAAATCGCCGATTCGAAAACACATTTCCCTTTGTGTTGGCAGCATCGCGTTAGGCGGTGGCGTTTGGTCTATGCACTTCCTTGGTATGTTGGCTCTAGAATTGTGTACCAATGTGACATATAACGTACAACTTACTGCAATTTCTGTTTTACCTTCCATCATTGCATCGTGGATAGCGCTAAATATTATTACTCGTGACCAAATTAAATTTACCCAGTTAATATTAGGTGGGGTTTTAGTCGGCGCTGGGATTGGGACCATGCATTATGTTGGAATGGCCGCAATGGAAATGGCGCCGTTGTTACGATACAACCTTGTCATGTTCGGTGTCTCTATATTAGTTGCCGTTAGTTTAGCAATTTTGTCTTTATGGATTAGTTTTGGGTTAAAAACCCAAAAAGTCGCTTGGATAAATAACAATGTAAAAATACTCATTTCAAGTGTCGTCATGGGTGGCGCAATATCTGGAATGCATTACACAGGTATGGCTGCTGCGCGTTTCGCTATGCCACCGGGAATAGAACTGTCGAAACAAACTAATGACATATCGATATTCTTGGCGATGGTAATTACCACAATTACCTTAACGATTATTTTTCTCGTTCTCGGGGCCAATTTAATATTTCGCTATAGAGATAAGTCAAAGGCAGCGATTAACAACGAACGACGACTGATAGCGACAATGAACACTGCGATAGATGGTATTATTACTATCGATTCAGTTGGGACTGTTATCAGTATCAATACAGCAGTAACTCATCTATTGGGCTGGCAACCAGAAGAGGTTATTGGCCAAAACGTTAAGATGCTTGTGCCTTCGCCTCATCAAGCTCAACATGACCAATACATCGAAAATTATTTGAAGACACGGGAAGCGAAAATAATAGGTTCAGGTCGCGAAGTTGAAGCATTAACAAAAAATGGCGAAAAAATCCCAGTGCGTTTGGGAATTGGCCATGTCGAACTTAATGACGAAAATATGTTTGTCGCGTTTATTTCAGATTTACGCGAACGTCAAAAAATGGAAAACCAGTTACGGGAAAGTGAATCCCAATTACGATCGTTGGTGACCAATATCCCTGGCATTGCCTATCGTTGTTTAGACTTGCCTGGTTGGCCAAACGTTTTTATTAATGATGAAATTGAAAATATTGTTGGTTACCCAGCAAAAGATTTTTTGTTACCCAACCCAAAACGCAGTTTAGGAGACTTTGTACATCCAGAAGATATCGGCAATATTACCGCTACAGACTTACGAAGCCCCAAGGGTTATAAACTTGAATTTAGATTAATTGACCGAGAAAATAATACAAAGTGGATGTTAGGTTATGGCCGGGCAATAAAAATTGACGGGTCTGATGAATATTACCTTGACGGTTTTATCATGGACATCACCGACCGTAAAAAAATGGAATCAGAACTCATTGCTGAGAAAGAAAATGCAGAAAAAGCCGCCGCGACTAGGGCCGCATTTTTAGCCAACATGAGCCATGAGATCCGAACCCCGATGAATGCAATCATTGGGTTTAGTGACATTCTATTGGACGAAGAGCTGAGTAATAATCAAAGAAAACAATTAAATACCATTAACCAATCCGCCAAATCCCTGCTGCATATATTAAATGATGTACTCGACAGTGCGAAATTAGAGAAAGGTAAATTTCAATTAGAATATCGAGACTTTTCACTTGTTGAAGAAGTCGACACCGTTGTCTCAACTCTTTGGTTACAGGCCCAAAACAAAGGCTTGGACATTAAACTCAACATCGACAAAGCCACCCAACGTTGTTACAACGGCGTGCCCGATAGGATCAGACAAGTCCTCACTAATATAATTGGCAATGCCATTAAGTTTACGGAAGCTGGGCATGTCACCATTGATATAAACGAAAAATCGGAAGGGATTGTAACTTTTATTATTTCAGACTCTGGAATAGGCATGACGTCTACACAGTTAGCAACGATATTTGATGCGTTTGCTCAAGCAGACGAATCAATGAGCCGCCGTTTCGGTGGTACAGGTTTAGGTACAACCATTAGTAAGCAACTTGTTGAGTTAATGGGCGGAGAAATCACCGCGCGGAGTGAGCTAAATATCGGTTCTGAATTTGAATTTTCTATTCCTCTTACTCCTATCGCACCAATACAAAAAGCGACAACGGCGGTTTCCTTCAATGAATTGCCGCCATTGAATATTCTGATTGTTGACGACATCGAACAAAACCTAGATCTGTTGTCACTTATTCTCAAACGGAATAACCATAAAATAACAGTGGCTCGAAATGGCGTTGAAGCGTTAAGCAAAATGCAAAGTGATAAATTTGACGTTGTTCTTATGGATATTCAAATGCCCATTATGGATGGCCTCACCGCCGCGAGTGAGCGACGTCAGTTCGAACAACAAAATGACCTACCACGACTGCCTATAATTGCGTTAACGGCCAGTGTTTTACCACAGGATAAGCAGTCTGCTTCAAAAGCTGGCATGGATGGATTTGCAAACAAACCAATTGATATGCATCAATTAATGGGAGAAATTGCCAACGCATTAAGTCTACAGAGTGTTGCGTCAGAAGAGACTAAAATCGCGCCTGCTGAAGACTTGCGAATTGATATCGAAAAAGGCATTGCGTTATGGGGGTCAAAAACCGTCCTATTTAGTGAAATATCGCGATTTTTAGGTCAATCAAACGACGAAATTGAAGCGCTAAAAGTGCTGATGAAACAGCAAGATTGGCTATCTGTAGAAGAAACGGCCCATAAAAATAAAGGGGTAACCGGAAATTTAGCACTTATTAAACTAATGATATTGTTTGCTGAATTAGAGCGTGTTAGCCGTCAACGTTTGGAAAAAGAATGCCTAGCTGTTGTCACCAACATTGAAGTTGAAATCGATTTATTAGGCATGTGTGCTAATAAAATGCGAGCAACGTCAACAGAGCTAGAGGAAACACAGGACTTAGCAAACAGTGACGCAGATGATACCGTTGCTAATGAAGAACTGTACAATACCTTGCTGCAATTAGAAAAACATGTCAAAAACAATGAGTTTGATGACCCATTATTAGATTCTTTGCTATCGATTAAGTCGGTGCATTCTAAAAAGATAAATGACATAGTTGCAGCTTGCAATGACTTTGAATTTGAACTCGCTTTAAGCCGCATTGTTGCCCTTGTGAGCTTGCTAAAGCCTGAAACCTAAATATGGTAAAAAGTAAAATTTATGCACCCAACTAAACAAAATGTCCTTGTCGTTGACGATGAGCCAACAAACTTAAAAGTGTTAAATAATATCCTAAAAGATATGTATAAACTGACATTTGCAAAAAGTGGCCAAGAAGCACTGCGTTTAATAGAAAAAGATAAACCTGATCTGATCTTGTTAGATGTCATGATGCCAGAAATGACAGGCTATGAGGTTTGCGAAACCTTAAAACAAAGTTCTTTGTATAAGTCTATCCCGGTGATTTTTGTGACTGCATTAAACGACGCAGTTGATGAAGCCAAAGGACTGAATATTGGTGCGGTGGATTATATATCTAAACCGGTTACACCCGCAGTTGTTAAAGCCCGCGTTAAAACTCACTTATCTTTGGTCGATGCGGAAGAGTTGCGTCGCACTCGTTTGCAAGTCATTCAACGTTTAGGCCGTGCATCTGAATATAAAGACAATGAAACAGGCATGCATGTCATGCGAATGAGCCATTACGCCAAAGTTGTCGCTCTAGCCTATGGCTATTCCGAAGAGCAAGCCGATAATTTATTTAATGCTGCGCCAATGCATGATATTGGCAAAATTGGGATCCCCGACGCCATCATGCTTAAGCCAGGAAAACTGACAGACGAAGAATTTGCAGAAATGAAAAAGCACCCTGAAATCGGTGCTGAAATACTTGGTGATTCAGACTCAGAGTTGATCGAATTGGCAAAAGTAGTGTCTATGACTCATCACGAAAAATGGGATGGAACCGGTTATCCTAACCAGTTAAAGGGTGAAGAAATTCCCCTAGAAGGTCGTATAGTTGCCCTTGCGGACGTTTTTGACGCCTTAACGAGTGTTCGCCCATATAAAGACGCCTGGTCAATAGAAAAAGCGTTAGATTTCATTACATCTCAAAAATACAAACACTTTGATCCTCAATTGGTGGACTTGTTTATTTCAAAAATAGACGACATTATAAAAATCAAAGAGCAATGGAAAGACTAAGACAAAGACTAATTTCGATGAATAAATGAGTCTTTGTTTTCAGATCACCAAAACAACTTAGTTTAAATTAAGTGCTGCTTTAAGAGGTCCCAAATGTGGCTCAAAATGACGCCATTGCTCAGTTGCCGATTTGTAAATTGGCTGACGCACTTGCTCTGAACTTGGGGTTTTGATGGTTCTTTTGGTTTTATGAAACTCTAAACACGCAGGTTCAAATTTCAAACCGCAAAAATCCAACATACGTCGAACTTCAGTTTCTAAATCTTCAACAACATCTTCATGTTTAACTGTAAGAATAAAGCCTGGAATAACGTCCTGCCAATGCCTCATTAATTTTAGATAGGCTTGGTAATAACGTCCTATGTCATCGAGGCTATAACTAAACTCCTGCCCCTCGGCAAACAACTGTTTAAAACCACTGAAACAACAGGCCATAGGCGAACGTCTTGCATCGATAATTTTGGCATTTGGCAAAATGAGTTTGATTAAACCTAAGTGCAGAAAATTATTTGGCATTTTGTCGATAAACCGAGGAGCTTGCTCTCTATATACTTGTGTTTCGTCAATGAATTGCTGACCAAATCGAGCAAAATATTCAGGGTTTATTTCCGCTAAATTTTTAGGATATTGGCTAACCGCTGTCTGACTTGTATTACCTGAATTGGTGTTTCGGCCACGTAAACGAGCGGCGAGCCCAAGGATATTGTGTAATTCCATGGTACCGTCCACTTGTGAGTGCGACGCTAGGATCTGCTCTAGCAAGGTCGAACCTGCCCTAGGTAAACCGACAATAAATATCGGATCTGGCGCGTTTAGTCCCAAATTACCGCGGTTTTCAAATAACGCTTTGGTGCAGTATTTTATTTGCTCTTCTACTTGCTGTTCCAATTTAGCAATATCAAACCCGTTATGTGCATGCTGCAACGCATTACCATCTTGGTACGCTTTAAACGCTTGGTCGTAGTTTTTCCTATCTTCGAACGCTTTACCCGTCGCAAAATACAATTGCACTTTATCCACCAAAGGCAATTCGTTATTTGTTTGTTGGGTTTGCATCTGACTAATTTCGTCATCATTGAAGCGGTAGGTTTTGGTATTCGCCAAACTCCAAAATGCATCACCAAAACTCGGATTCAATTGATACGCCTTTTGATAGGCCGCAACGGCGTTGTCAATCTCACCTTTGGCTTTTAAGGCATGACCTAGCTGTAAATAAAACCCAGCAACTTGCTGCTGATTATTTTCTATAGGCATCCGTTCCGCTGCGTTTGCATTCATTAAAGTTTCGGATTGTTTTATTGCGAATTCAAAAAGTGCGATAGCTTTGTCTGTTTGCCCTAATCCCGTTAATACGTTAGCTTTTGCGACATTAAAGCTGAGGTTGTCAGGCTGTGCTTCAAGTAATATTGTCACTTGTTGCTCAGCGGCTTTGAATTTGCCTAAACGTATTAACAGATTAAGGTAATGGGAACGAGCCTGGATATGCTGTGGTTCGAGCTCCAGAGCACTTGCGAGCAAAAATTCAGCATCATCGTAAATTTTAAGTTCAATGCCAATTTCGGCAAGCAGACACATGCCATCAACATGACGTTTGTTGTTCTGGAGAAAATGGCGACAAATTTGTTCCGCTTTTAACAACTTGCCTTCATGCATCAATTCAGTCACGGCAAGTAAAGCCGGCGGTAAACTTTTGAGTTTTGCTAACTGATTAGCCGCAAGTTGGATCTTATCTTGTTGTTCTATCTTATTTAGCTGTGGACACTTACGATAAATTTCTAGCAACTCCTGCCAGCTTGCCACCAAACATGGATTGAGTTTTACAGCATTTTCAAATGCGTGTTTTGCTTTTGTTACATCATTTAACGCCAAGTAATTATAGCCAAGTTCTTGATTAGCTCGGCTGTGTTTTTTTTCTAGTGCTAACAACGCCTTAATGCTTGTTAAAGCTGCAGAAAAGTCCTTATTGTAACGTTGTGCGACACCAATCAAATACCACATTTCTATTTGGTGGGAAGGCTCGGTTAATTGCTGTTGAAGCTGGGTCCCTTGCGTTATCGCATCGCTGAACTTTGCCTTTTGGATCAACTGTTGAATGGCTTTTAATTGATCGTCAATAGAGGGCAGAGAAGGTTTTTCCAATGACTTGGCTCCATAGAATTTTACAAAATTTAATACATAGATTAAAACATTTGCTTTATTGGACAGTACTTTAGCAATAAAAAGCCGCTTGGTACAAATACCAAGCGGCTAACTTTAACACTGTACGTTTATTAATTGTGCATAAGATCCATCAAGGTCAAACGACCTCGGTAAATCTTAACTAGCCCTTAATAAAAGTCATATGAAAATCTAAAGCCGACGCTGCGTGGTCTATTGGTAACCACTTTTGGTGTAAACTGTTGAGTATCCACATAAAGTATCGCACTTTCATTGGTTAAATTATCAATGAAAAACTCGGCTTTCCATTCGTCATTTGTCACACCAAAGCTAAGGTTTGCAAGCACATAACTGTCTTGAACGTAACGACCCCCTGCAAATGTTTGACCATTGCTGTCTTGGTAATTTACCCCAGAATAAACGTCCGCTTCTTTTTGAATACTCAAGCCAGAACCTGTGCCGTGGACCAAATTAGTCGCGTCTTCAAGTACGTAAGCGTCCATCGTCATACTGGCAAGTCTTTCACCTGTATAGCTTATTGAGCTGTTTACATAACCTGTAAGAACACTTGATATTTCGTAGAAATACTTGGCCTGCAAATTACCAGAAAACTCAGCAGAATATGGTAAACGACTGCCTTTTGCCGGGGCTATACCTTCGAGCTCACTATTAATTGACGTTAACTCAGTGTCAATCATACTGAATGCCCCCGAAATAACTAAATCGTCAGTGGCTACCCAACTGAAGTCACCGTCAACACCTTTAATTTCAGCGTCGCCAACGTTGTCAGTAAATACTAAGAAACTGATGTTTGTTGGGTCAAATCGAGAGGTTTGAAGATCAGATATTTTTGAGTAATACGCAGTTGCATTAAAACGCAATGTACGGTTTAGCAAAGTCGACTTAAATCCGACTTCAATATTATCCAAGCTATCTGTGGTTGAATAAACCGGAATACGGAAACCGTCAAAAGCCCCTTCTTGGTTTTTCGCCAAACCGCCGCCAACACGATTGGTTACTGGAGGTCTAAAGCCTTCAGAATAAGATGCGAAGACCATAACTTCATTTGATACTTGCCAATCTATCGATGCTTTAATAATCGTATCGTCGACCGTCAATGTGCCATCGCTATCAACTAAACTTGTCTCTAACTGACCGCTTGCAATTGCCGCTTGAATTGCTGCTGCTTCGCCGGCCCCAAAAAACTCAGTTAATGCAGCGTCGCTACCGTCACCAAAGGCTTGCAATCTGCCGCTTACGTCAACCGTCGACGTTGCCCCTTTAAATGAGTCTTCAATTTCATACCAACGTGCACCAAAACTCGCCGTAACCGTATCAGTAAGGTCGTATTCGAGTTGCCCAAATAATGCAATTTGATCAATTGTGTGGGTGATGTCATTAACAAAACTGATCTCAGACGAGAACGGTCCTCCATCGGTGTTGATGCCGTCGGTGCCCGCTAAAGTTCTTTGTAGATTGGTAAAATAAGGCAGGTCTGTATTACCTAGTTGGAACTGACCCACTGTAGACAGTTCTTGTGAATCATAGAAAACACCCGCTGTTACGCGCCAGCGATTTTCAGTAGAGGTATTAACACGGAATTCGTGAGTAAAACGATTAGTGTCTGTTTGTTCTTTATAAAACTTAGTTGGGTCAACACACACTTGTGTTTCAGGTGCGCCTGCATAGTTACATGCATAATACGCGGCAAATGAACCACCATTGGTATAACCGGTATAATCAATTGTTGAATCGATTTCACGCTCTAAATAACCACCGGTATAAACCAAGTCTAGATGTTCAAGGCGACCTTCTAAAGTCCAGGTAGTTAAACCAAAATCATCGTTGTTGTTTTCAGGTACAAAACGATTTGTCGATGATTCACCATCAAGATTAGGATCGTAGGCAAATACCCCTTCAGTATCGAGCGACTGCTGAGTATGTTGCACTAACAATTCCCAGTCTTCACTAAACAAGTAAGATAAACCAAATCGAGCACCCGAATAATTTGCAGTGTTAAAGTCGTCCTGCACTAAGGTGTCATTTTTTGGTGCGGTTACCGGCACGTTTTCAGGGTCTGTTAATGCCCCGCCAGAAACTCGGCTGATTACAACTGCACTACCAATATAACCACCGTTGCTTGGATCATTCAGTACATTATCAATCCAGCCACCTTGAAAGTCGTTGTATGTAGCGACACGTACAGCAAGTTTGTCGGTTAGCGACATATTAAAATAGGCTTCGACAGAATTGCTCATATCGCCGCCTTTGGTGGAACTGGTGCTGGTATCAAAACCCGCAGCAAATCCGTCGTGACTTGGTTTATTGGTAATTAAACGGACCGTACCAGACTGCGAACTTGCACCAAATAATGTGCCCTGTGGACCTGGTAAAACTTCGACACGTTCAACGTCTGTAGCGTAAATATCTAAATTACGTCCCTGCATTGAAACCGGTTGCTCATCTAAGTAAAAAGCAACAGACGGCTGCAGTGCCTGTACCGATGAAACCGCTATACTTGTTTGTGTTGTTGCCGCGCCACGGATATAAATTTCGTTTTGGCCAGGGCCTGTGCCTTGGAATACAACATTTGGCAAAAATTCAACATATTCATCAAAATTAGAGACACCTAAATTCTCTAGGCTATCTCCCGTGAGGGCCGTAACGGTAACAGGGACTTTTTGAATTGATTCAACCCGCTTTGTTGCTGTAACTTGAATGACTTCTATTTGGGCGTTTTCTTTCTTTTTAACTTCTTCAGCATATAGTGAGCCTGATGTTGCTATTGCCGTTATTACTGCGCAATGCAGCTTATTAAGTTTCATTGTATTTATCCCTTGGCGTTTTAATTTTTGTATACATATAATTAGAACTCTAACTATATTTTTTAAGATCCAACTTAACCATGATAGACATTTATAACAAAATTGCGTCATTATCTTGTTATTTATCGTAAGTTTGTCAAAAATTAGTTATCTTTCGGCTTATTCTTAAAGAATTTATATTTTCTAT
Organism: Psychrosphaera sp. 1_MG-2023; assembly: GCF_030548245.1. Classification (NCBI taxonomy): domain Bacteria; kingdom Pseudomonadati; phylum Pseudomonadota; class Gammaproteobacteria; order Alteromonadales; family Pseudoalteromonadaceae; genus Psychrosphaera; species Psychrosphaera sp. 1_MG-2023. Next base: position 31,517 of record NZ_JAUORW010000010.1, on the reverse strand, counting down.
ACAAATCATATTAGGGGATTTACTTGCCAACATCTGCAAAAAGCCAACTAAATAGAACGGTTTTTATTAGTGCTTCATCAATGATCATAGCGCTTTTACTTTATACTGTTTTGTTGCCAGATCAGGCTCAGAATCTATTTACAGTCATGCAATCGAGTATTGTCGATAATGGCAGCTGGTTTTATGTTCTCACTGTCGCCTTTATCTTTTTCTTCGTGGTCTTTCTCGGGTTATCTCGATACGGCGACATCCGCCTTGGACCGGATCATGCTACGCCGGATTATTCTTTAGTCACTTGGTTATCTATGTTGTTTGCTGCAGGTATGGGTATTGGACTCATGTTCTTTGGGGTTGCTGAGCCATTAATGCATTATTTGTCACCTCCGACTGCAGAAACAGGTACGATTGAAGCAGTACGTGAAGCGATGAAAATGACTTTTTTCCATTGGGGACTTCATGCTTGGGCAATCTATGCCATCGTCGCTTTAGTTTTAGCTTATTTTAGTTACCGTCATAATTTGCCTTTAACATTACGCTCAGCTTTGTACCCGTTAATTGGCGAGCGTATCTATAAATGGCCAGGTCATTTGGTAGATGTATTTGCGGTTGTCAGCACCGTTTTTGGTGTTGCAACATCATTAGGGCTAGGCGCATCACAAGTTAATTCTGGGTTTAACTATCTGTTTGGTATTGATGTATCTACGACTAACCAAATCATCATAATGTGCGGTATTACAGCGCTCGCTGTACTGTCAGTGTCCGCGGGTTTAGACAAAGGAATTAGACGACTGTCAGAAGCTAACATGATTTTAGCGGTTGGTTTGTTGGTATTGATCTTTGTGCTCGGTCCAACCGTTTTCTTATTAAAAGCTTATCTACAAAACATTGGGGATTATCTATCAGACATAATCCACAATACATTTAACTTATTCGCCTATAAAAAGACCAACTGGATTGGTGGCTGGACTATATTTTATTGGGGTTGGTGGTTAGCTTGGGCACCTTTTGTAGGTTTGTTTATCGCTCGTATTTCCCGTGGCCGAAGTATTCGCGAATTTATTCTAGGGGTCATGTTAATTCCAACAGTGTTTACCCTTTTGTGGATGACCATATTTGGTAATAGCGCCATCGATTTAGTGCATAACCAAGGCGTTGCTACCTTGGGTGAAATGGTAAATAAAGACTCCTCCGTAGCTTTATTTGTGTTCCTTGAAAACTTCCCTATGTCGGCCGTATTGTCATTTTTTAGTGTGCTAATGATAGTCATATTTTTTGTCACATCCTGCGACTCAGGCGCTATGGTTGTTGATATGTTATGTTCCCACGGCAGCAATGAAACACCATTGTGGCAGCGAATATATTGGGCGGTTGGGATAGGCGTAGTTGCAGCAATATTATTGCTGGCAGGTGGCCTAAATGCCTTGCAAACCATGACAATAGCCGCGGCTTTGCCGTTTTCAATTGTATTGCTAATTGCAATAGTCGGGTTAATTAAAGCCCTACGAGTCGAGGCGTTTAAACAAGATAGTCAGTTAATAGCCGCCCTTCCCCCGTCAAATAACGAAGGTAGCGATAATTGGCAATTGCGCCTCAAAAATATTGTCGACTTCCCCAACAAACCCAACGTTAATAAATTTATTAACCAGGTAGTCGCCCCAGCATTTGAATCGGTCGCCAGTGAGCTAAAGAAAAATCAAATCAAGGTAATTATTTCCAAAGAAGACGGCTATAGCCTGATCGTCGACCATGGTGAAGAACAAGAGTTTGTCTACCGAGTGCTCGCTAGAAAATATTCACAACCCGACTTTGTGACAGAAGCCGATGATGACGAACAAAGTTATTACCGCGCCGAAGTTCATTTAGGTGAAGGCGGCCAAGACTACGACATCATGGGGTGGTCAAAAACAGCAGTAATCAACAACATTATTGACCAGTACCACAAACATCTGCACTTTTTACATTTGTTACGTTAGTGTCAATTACGAGTTAAAGCATCCCCTAAAAAGCCCTTTCAGAAAGGGCTTTTTTGAGCTGGTTATTATGAGCTAATTGTAAATGAATTATGTGATTCCTCTGCACTCGGTTGGAGATCCCTAATATCGCTGTGGCTCGACTAATTTTACAAGCTAGGGATGACGTTTTTTTAAACCTGTGGGGTCAGTGTCGTTGATTTTATAACTTCCTCTGCACTCGGTTGGAGATCCCTAATATCGCTGTGGCTTGACTAATTTTACAAGCTAGGGATGACGTTTTTTGTTCTGAAATTATGAGCCAATTTAGGGTGAATTATGAAATTCCTCTGCACTTGGTTGGAGATCCCTAATATCGCTGTGGCTCTTTTGGGATGACGTTTTTTCTGTTTGGTTCGGATGACGACTTTTCTTCAAAACAAAGATTTATCACACCTAAAGTTCAGGCTACATTTTCCTTCGTCTAAATCCCCCTTAGTAGAGATTTATATCTCGAAGTGAACGGCAGGGACGCCGTTGCAAGGAATGTTTTCATGGACGAAATTACATTCCGTCTTCGACGATAATATAAATCTTAAATAAGGATTAGGGATTTGGCCGAAAGCGGCCTTTTTGCCTACTTTTTGGGCTGTTGCAAAAAGTAAGGTCGACGCAGTCGAAATAGCCGCCTGCAAGGCAAAGAAAGGCAAATTATAACTTCTTCTGCACTTGGTTGGAGATCCCTAATATCGCTGTGGCTCTTTTGGGATGACGTTTTTTCTGTTTGGATCGGATGACGACTTTTCTTCAAAACAAAGATTTATCACACCTAAAGTTCAGGCTACATTTTCCTTCGTCTAAATCCCCCTTAGTTGAGATTTATATCTCGAGGTGAACGGCAGGGACGCCGTTGCAAGGGATGCTTGTTCACTTCAAGGACGAAGGGAATTCGTCAGTACATGGATGTACGTCAGACGAACCATGGACATACTTTCATCCCGTCTTCGACGATAATATAAATATCAAATAAGGATTAGGGATTTGGCCGAAAGCGGCCTTTTTGCCTACTTTTTGGGCTGTTGCAAAAAGTAAGGTCGACGCAGTCGAAATAGCCGCCCGCAGGGCAAAGAAATGCGCAGCCTGCAGGGTGAATTATGACATTCCTCTGCACTCGGTTGGAGATCCCTAATATCGCTGTGGCTCGACTCATATTACAAACTAGGATGAAGTTTTTTCTGTTTGGTTCGGATGACGACTTTTTGTTCTGTTGATTTTCTAAACCTGTGGGGTCAGTGTCGCTGATTTTATGAACTTCCTCTGCACTTAAAGTTCAGACTGCATATTACTTCGTCTAAATCCCCCTTAGTTGAGATTTATATCTCGAAGTGAACGGCAGGGACGCCGTTGCAAGGGATGGTTGTTCACTTCAAGGACGAAGGGAATTCGTCAGTACATGGATGTACGTCAGACAAACCATGGACATACTTTCATTCCGTCTTCGACGATAATATAAATCTTAAATAAGGATTAGGGATTTACCACAAAGCCGTCTTTTTGCCTACATGATCTTAGAAACAAAGAGCGGCTGTTGCAAAAAGTAAGGTCGACGCAGTCGAAATAGCTGCCTGCAGGGCAAAGAAAACTTCAAGCTCCGCGCCATTATGGTCGACGCAGTCGAAATAGCCGCCCGCAGGCCAAAAACCTTAGCCTGCAGGGTAACTATCTAAACCCTAAACTACATTTAAGTGCTTATTCACAGGTAAATTCCTCACCCTAACCCCACACGCATGGAATATTGCATTAGTGATACTTGGGATCACCGGTGGAATGCCCGGTTCACCTACGCCTCCTGGAGGTTGAGAAGATTCAATAATATGGGCAAACATGGGTGGTGCTTGGTGTATTCGAGTCATTAGCGAATCGTGGAAATTCGACTCAACGACCACACCACCTTTGACCGAAATACCGCCCATTAATCCAATGGTTAAACCAAATACCATAGCACCTTCCATTTGTGCTTTTACACGGTCAGGCGTCACAGCAACGCCGCAATCAATGGCAGTATGCATCTCCAATACTTTTAACGTGTTATTTTCAACCGAGACTTTAGTTGCCGCCGATACGTAAGTGCCAAAACTTCTAAATACCGCAACCCCCCAACCTTGCCCTTCAGGCAGCTTTTCAGATGTATTGGCTTTGTCACAAACGTAGTTTAAACAGGCTTTTAAACGTTTAGTATCAAGTGGGTGAGTGTCGTAGCCCATACCATAATTCGTATACTTAAAACCATCCTGTTTCGGATCAACATGACGGTCTGAGCCCAATAAGTTCATCCACATTTTCTGCGCTGAAATATTCGATTTAACCGCCAGTTCATCAACAAAACTTCCAAGCGCAAAACCGTTATTCAAACACGCTACAGCCCGTAACCAACCAATTCGAACATGCCCTTCCGCCGTTTGGGTTTCGAGGGACAAATTTTGTAAATCAAATGGCGTGTCACCAAATCCAACTGATAAATCACTGTGATTTGGTCGATTGGTTTTGTCGTTAAATGTCCAGCCAATCGGTGGATAAGCTACGCGTTGGATCCAATAGTCTGCGGTTTGCTTGTCGGTCAACTCGGCTTTCATATAGTTGGCAGACACGGAATGATAAAAACCATGTTTAATATCGTCTTCACGAGTCCAAACTACTTTCACTGGCTTTTTAACCTTGTTTGAAAGCTCAACCGCTTCTAATACAAAGTCAGCTTTTGACTTACGGCCAAAAGCACCACCCATCAAGGTAATATTAAACTCAATTCTATCAGCGGCTTTATCTCCAGTGAAACCAAGCTCTGTAGCGACAAGACCCTGCGCCCACTGTGGATTTTGTACACCAGCCCAAATTACACATTTTTTATCAGCACCAGACCCTTGCACCCACGCAGTCGCTGCTGGCGTTTCCATTGGTTGGTGATGTTGATATGGCATAGTGTAGACAGCTTCAATGGTGTTTTTTGGATCATAATTATGACCGTAAACGTCACCTTTTTTGCGAGCTGCTTCACCAGGTTGTTGAACTTTTTCAACTAACTCCTTTAAATAAGATTCAGAGTCGTGGCTTTTATGTTCGCTCAGCTGCCACTCAACTTTTAACGCTTTGCGTCCTTGATGTGCAGCCCAGGTATTTGTTGCTAATACAGCAACCCCAGATATTGGCAAAACATTTACCGGTAAAGGGCGGTCTTTAAGTTGAACAACCTCAACCACACCTTTTATTTTTAACGCCTCGGTTGCATCAAAGGACACCACTTTACTGCCAACCACGGGCGGACGTTCAATACTGGCAATTAACATCCCTGGCAATTGAATATCTTGGGCATACGTTGCGCGACCAGCGATAATGTCGTCTTGGTCGAATAATTTCACTTCTTTACCAATCAATTTAAATTGATCGGGAGACTTCAATTTAACTGATTTTTGATCAGGGGCATCTAACTTAGATGCCGTCTGCGCTAACTCACCAAATGATAGTGTTTTACCACTCAATAAATGTTTAACAACATGGTTTTCTGCGGTTACGTCAGAACGTTTAACGCCCCACATATCCGCTGCAGCTTGTTCTAACATTTGCCTCGCCGCCGCACCAATTTTACGCATATCGATAAATTGATTGCGAATTGATGTTGAACCGGCAGTCCCCTGCGCACCGTAACGTTTGTCGGCTTTGCCCTGAACGACAAACACTTGTTGCCAATCTGCTTCCATTTCATCTGCAATAATTTGTGGAATAGAGGTTCTTATGCCCTGTCCCATTTCACACCGGTGACATACAATCGACGTCGAACCATCAGGGTTTATCGCAACAAAAAAGTTAAGAGCATGATCGGCTTTTACGTTGGCACTGTCACCGCGGCTTGGCGATGCATGCAAGATTGATGAAAACCCAGGCATAACCGTCGCGAGTACAAATGCACCTGTGCCAATGCCGAGTTGTTTCAAAAAGCTGCGTCGGCTGACATTAGCAATTTCAGCGGCAGATGAGGACGGCCCGTTTTTTATTTTTGTATAGTCAAACATAACCAATCCTTACTTGTTCGCTGGCAGTTGTGCCGCATGTTTAATCGCTTTTCGGATCCTGTCGTATGTCCCGCACCGGCATACATTGCCTTGCATATGCAGGTCGATTTCTTCATCGGTCGGATTTGGAATAGTGTCTAACATGGCTGATGCCGACATAATTTGACCTACCTGGCAGTAACCACATTGTGGCACCTTAAATTCTCGCCAGGCGATTTGCACCCGATGATTTGCATCGTCGTCGAGTCCTTCTATGGTAGTAATAGACTTATTCGCAGCATACGAAATAGGGGTGATGCACGACCGCATAGCATGGCCATCAATATGAATGGTGCATGCTCCACATTGGCCTAACCCGCACCCAAACTTGGTTCCTAGCAGGCTCAGTTCGTCCCTGAGCACATATAAAATCGGCATATCGTCTGGCACATCTATCGTGCGCTTTTTATTATTTATCGTTATATTTAACATGCTTTTTCTCCCGTTAAAGCATTACATTCTTTCGTAAACTGATTAGTTTGAGCTTTATTCCAATCTTCTAATTCTTGTTTGGTATCTATGTCAATAATCGCTTGGTTTAACAATATAGTCTGCCTTTGGTCACCTGCATTATTTAAAATATGTTTTGCCCCTTTATCGCCAGTTAATTGCTTAAGCTGCGAAAACCAAGCTTTTGGAAAAACAGCAGGGACAGACAGTCCGTCCTGAGTTTCACAACAGATGACCTTCTCCGGTTGCTGTGCACTTAATCTAACTAATGACTGATATGCAGCTGTGTCTAAAGCAACTTGGTCACAAAGTGTAATTACAATATGACTGCAGTTTGGCAGCTGTTTTAGCAAAATATCTACGGAATCAGCGATCGTATGGCCCATCCCGAGACGACTATTCTGAGGGGTAATCCAAGTTAACTTTGGTGAGCCATTCAACTTGATTGGCGTAAAATTGGCTAACTTAATGTCATCGCGAATTGCCGCAAACAGCGGTAAATTCAGTTGGAGAAGGGTATTTATTTTAGCTTGTAAAAGAGGCGTTTTGCCGTTCGACGTTGCGACTAAACTTAATTGTTTGACGCCATTAAATCGTCTACTTTGCCCAGCCGCCAAAAGCAAAATAGCCGGATTTAAGTTGAAGGGTTTAGTCATCTCAACCGACACGCTTCAAGCCCTTTTTATCAGCTTGGGTAAATGCTATTTTATTCTCAAGTACTGCGTGTATTTCAGCGGTAATAGACAGTGCGATAGACTCTGGTAATTCGCCTCCAATATCCAATCCAATTGGGTTAGACAAGGGCTTCTGTAAGTCTTCAACGGATATTCCTACGGATTTTAGAACTTTTTCAGTGCGGTGTTTTGGCCCTAACAAACCAACAAAATCGGCACTGGATTGTTGAACTAACAACAATGCTTCGCCATCTAGTTTGACGTTATGGGTCATAATAACCACCGCATCAAGTTGCGTTAATGACGGATGGCCGACTAAGTCTAGAAACTTGTCTCTGACAATATATTCTGCAGTTGCAAACTTGTCACGCTGGGCGTAATTCACTCGCGGGTCATACATTATTACGCGCCAACCTAAAACCTCTGCCATGGCCGCTAACGGCTGTGCATCGACTCCACCGCCAAAAATTGCGATTTGTGGGGCTGGGGTAAATTTGTGTTCAATCACTGAATTTGTTAGCGCGTCTGAGGACAGTGCTGAGTTTACAATTGACGTTATCTCGCCGGTCTTAACGACCCAATTATTAGGAAAAGTCGAAGTTGTGTCTTGCGCATAATGACTAATTTTTCGTTCGGAGAGTTGCTGCTTTAATAGAGGTAATTCAAGAAAATTATTGGCCTTGTTAATTGGCTGAAGCAAAATTTTAACCATGCCACCGCAACCAATGCCGAGTTGCCAACCAATGTCGTCTTCATCTCGCATGTCATAACAGACCGTCTGATTTTGACCAGAGTCCCAGCAACGACGAGCTTTACGCATAATATCAGGTTCTAAACATCCACCGCTGATCAAACCATAATATTGACCTAGATCGTTGATAAACATCATCGCACCGGTTTTGCGGTACGACGAACCTGCTGTTTCGATAACGGTTGCTAAGATCCATTGATGCTGGTCAATTTGCGAATGCCAAACATCCAATAATTTTTCCAAACGTATACTCATAGTGACCACTTTGCCTCTTAAGAATACCTTTTATCCGTTAAAAAAGCCCAACAGTCAATGTTGAGCTTTTTTAAATTGTAACAATTTGTCGTGGTTAGCATACCGTTAATGACTTGGTTTCATTAACTTAAACAAAGAGTTAATGTTATTTTGAATTTAAGTCAAACGTTTCACCGTGTCGCGGCATCGCTGCTTCACGCCACTTTTGCCCTTCTTCATGGATATGAAACCACTGTGGTTCTTTATTGCTCCAACTCCAGTGGGCCATATCTGTCACCATATCCTGCAACAACTGTGGGTGTTTACTGCTGATGTCGTTCTTTTCACCAATGTCTTTATCTATGTCATATAACTGCCATTTACCTGTTGCTTTGGTTCTAACCGCTTTAAAATTGTCACGACGAACTGAAACATCACTTGCCGCAGTACGATGCCTCATAACATAAAGGCTTTCACCTGCTCGTACCGGTTTTTTCGCTAATAAGGCAGGTAAAAGGTCTTTGCCATCTAACAACTTTTTAGTCGGTATTTCAGCGCCTGCCAATTGAGTAAATGTTGGATACAAATCAAGTGCCGACACCGGATATGGATAATGGTCTTTTTGTGCGGCAATACCTTTGGGCCAATACACAAACATCGGTACTCTGTGGCCCCCTTCATGAGCGCTGCCCTTGCCTTCTTTAAGTGGCAAATTTACGCCACCCTGTTGAGTTTTCCCGCCGTTATCGCTCATAAATACAATTAACGTATTTTCAAGTTGACCGGTTGCGTCTAACGCATCCACAACTCGCTGCACTCCGCGGTCTACCGCATGAACCATAGCTGCATAAATACGACGTTTCTTATTTTTGATATGAGCAAACTTGGCAATGTCTTCTTGTTTTGCTTCTAGTGGCACATGTGGAGCGTTGTAGGCGAGGTAGAGGAAAAATGGTTGAGATTTTTCTTTACCTGCTTGTTCAACAAAGTTTACCGCTTCACGGGATAATGCATCAGTTATATATTCAGTTTCACGTACTTCTTTGCCGTTGTGTTCTAACGGTTTAATGTAGTCGTTAACATAACGCACACCACGTTTTGTTAAGGCTTCGTAGCGTGGACGATATTGTTCAGGGAAATATTGATGCCCGCCCCCCAAAAAACCATAAAACTCATCGAAACCACGATTATTAGGATGATAACGAGATTCTTCACCTAAATGCCATTTACCAATTGCCCCGGTAAAATAACCAGATTTTTGCAAGGTTTTACTCACATACTCTTCATTAACATCAACGCCTGTCGTAGAACCAGTTGTTGGCAAGTTAAACTGAGCACCAATTTTATGTGGGTATCGACCGGTTAATAACGCCGCGCGGCTCGGTCCACAAAATGGATGGGCGACATAAGCTGAGTCAAATACCACGCCTTGGTTTGCTAACGCGTCAAGACTTGGCGTTGGGATTTCAGTGCCACCATTAAAGCTCACATCGGCATAGCCCAAATCATCTGCTAAAATTAGCAGGATATTAGGGCGTGCACCTTGATTGATATTGCTTTGTGTTTTTGAATTTAATGTTTTTGACGGCGAAGCGCATGACGTCGCGCTCACTAACAAAACCATAATCGTTAAAAAATACTTAGTCATTGGGTCCTCGATAGCCAGTATTTAATTGGCTGATACAGAATTAATTTAAATACGCTTTGCCGTGGTGTTCCAACATAGTTAATGCAGGATCGTCGACTCGTTTAAGTTCTTGTTTTAACAACATCACCATAGCCGCGCGTTGTTTAACGTATTTTTTGTTTTTGATAAGATTGTTCATCTCTAGCGGATCATTTTTTAAGTCATAAAGCTCGTCAATGTTATCACCTGGGTTCCAAACAAATTTAAACTCAGGCGTACGTATTGCACGAATACCAAACCATGAACCGTTGTACCATTCATAGGCATACAGTGCTGTGTCAGGTTGACCAGCTTCCGCTTTATCACCTTCAAGCATCAATGGCGTCAAGGTATGTCCGTCCACATCACCGTCAGACTCTAACGTCATCCACTCGGATAAGGTTGGCGTAACATCTAACAAAGAGACTTGGCGATGAACAATTCGTGGTGCAATGTTTGGATTTTTAATCAGCAGCGGCATACGCATTAACTCATCATAGGCATACGGTCCTTTGTCATATAAAGTATGTTCGCCTAACATACTGCCTTGATCGCCGAGCAAAACTATGTGTAAGTCGTCGTAAATACCTTCGTCTTTCGCCGCTTGCAATAACTCACCAACAATTTGGTCAACCATCGCAATCGCACCGTAATAAAATGCGCGTGATTTACGCCAGTCTTCATCAGACATATGACCAACATCATGCCAAGGCCACCAAATGCCCCCCTGTGCCAGTGGTTTGTTGATGCGTTTAGCTAAATGATTGCCTGGCACAGCCACCTTTTTAGGGTCATACATACTCGCAAACGGCTCTGGTACTCGATAAGCCGGATGCGGTTGATTAAAGCTCACGATGCCAAAAAATGGGCGGTCGTCGGATGCCATCTGCTTAAGCATCTTTTTACCATGCACCACTTTTTTATAAGCTTCGGTGTCTTCAAAAGTCCCATCTAAGGTTTTCCAGTATTCGTGCTTTTCGCCGTTTTTATCTAGTTTGCCTTTGTAATAACCTTCTACTTGAGTCACCTTTGAGTAGGGCGTATACGGACGACTAAAACGTTCTCTTGGTTCATGACCGTGACCTAAATCTATTTCAGCACCGCGCATTTCCGTACCGCGCGCCCCTAAATGCCATTTGCCAACATGACCAACTAAATAACCCGCATCGGACGCTCTTTTGATTAAGCCCCCTTCAGACGGATCTAATTCAGCTTTACGAGAATGATACAACTCAACGTTGTCATCCAAGCCATTTTTATGTCCCCAGCGGCCTGTATAAAACGCTGCACGTGAGGGAGAACATAATCCAGTTGTTGTCATCGCATTATCAAAACGAGTTGACTCAGACGCCAAGTTGTCGATATTAGGCGTATGCACCGGACCACCTCGATACGAAAACGTATCGAACCGCATATCATCAAACATCAAAACCAATACATTTGGTTTTTTCTTTGTTGCAGTGCTGCTATCTTCCTGCTTGACACTCGTGCCGGTAGCAACCGTTTCAGCGGACGTTAACGAACATGAAACCAACGCCGTTGTGGTTAATAGAAAGCATGCTGAATACGCAACGCTTTTAATTTTAGTAAACATAATCTTTATCCCTAATCGCCAAATTAGTTTATTTTTATTTTAAATATTATCGATGAATAGACACGCGTCCCGGTCGGCCACCTGTCGACTTAACCTCTGCGAACAAATCGGATCAATACGACACGTGATTATCTCGTCCTGCCGTAACGTTCATCCTGTTCAATCATCGCGGCTAATTGTTGTTCCGAACCTTCGATAAAAATCGTAATACCTATTTAAACATATCATGTTTAAATTACAAGTCATAAAAACGTCAAAATACAAATATCAAATGCATAGAAATAACAACTGCGGAAATAGTACGACAAGGCGATAGGAGCTCGAAAGAAAAGGAATTAGGCGTTATTTAGTTTGTCCAACTAGCCGACAGAACAAATAAAAGTTATGGTTTAAATGAAACGTGCATAGTAAAACTTTAATAATAACCGGAGTTTAAAACCAAAACTTCACGACTGACTAATAAAAATACGGGGCCACTTATTATGGAACAATCAGCCATAGGTCACGATGAAAAAATAAATGGTAATGATGCAGCTCATCAATATCACAAACCACCTTACATATTGTTGTGGCACTTTCATCGAAACCGCTGCGGAGAAATAACCACCAATTAAAGTGCCGACTAATACTGCACTCCCTTCGATCCAAGCGATGGAGTCGTTTAATATAAATAAGAGTATCGCCGCAAGAGAAACCGAAGAAGACACGATTAACTTAATACCATTCATTACATTGATGTTTGAGTGCCCTGCCAACGTTAAGTAACTTAAAACAACAATGCCTAAGCCCGCATTAAAAAAACCGCCATAAATACATACACCTAATAACACCATTGCCAAAAAGACCATTCTGAAGTGAGACGCATATTTATTATGGTTAGAAAAAGACTTTAAAAAAAGATTGGCTTTACCGCCAAAGATAAACAATAAGGTGGCAAAAAGCAGCAACCAAGGAATGGCGGTCTGAAAAGTTGATTCTGAGGTTTGCAGTAATAAATACGCCCCAACCCCGCCACCAACAACGCTGGATAAGACGGTAAATAGGACTTCTTTCTTGTGGTTTGTTAATTCATTTCTAAATGCATAAGCGCCACTTAAGTAACCTGCGCAGGAAGAAAATGTATTGGTCGCATTGGCAATTAGTGGCGTTACACCAACAAACACTAAGGCTGGGAACGTTATAAAACTGCCCCCACCGGCAATCGAGTTTAGGATCCCTCCCACTAAACCTGCAATAAAAAGCAAAATAAAATCCATCATTATCGTCTTACTCCGCTGTTTCTTGGGCCACTGTATCTTGATCTACTGTATTGTGGGATTTTAATACTTTTTTAAATTTACGTTAAAATGGTTTTAATTAATGTGTTTTTTCATATTGTTGAATTGCCTTTACTGCAGAAAAGGTCGACACACAATATGGAACTAAATATGTCAGTAAAATTTGAATAATGCGATCAGCTGACATATTCATTTCAAGCAAAGCACCGCCATGATTGATCAGTGCGAGTAGCGTACCCACTAAAATTGAGACTTTTAGCGCAGAATATGCCACTTTTTTTGAGAGCGCTAACGAAATAAAACTACTAGGTACATTGGACACGTCTTGTGTTCCTTATTAGTGCTAAGTCATATGATATCTAACAGTATAAATGAATAGTGGTGATAATCATTGAAGAAATTTAACCATTTTAATTCTTCAGCCTTTACAACCTAACTAATTTCTTTTGAGATTAATTAGTGCCCTTTTATTACCAAACATTGTGTTATCAATATCAATTGATTAACGTTGGTTTATTCATCAAAGCGAGTAGATTTGAATATGACTTTAAAATTCACCAACGTAATTTACAAAACGGTTTTGTATTGCCTAAGCGCATTATCGTTTAGCGTACTGGCACAAAGTACATTAATTCATAACATCCAAGGCTATACCTTTTTAAACAATGGTCAGCTAACCAAGTTTTCGGCCATCGTATTTGAAGATGGCAAAGTTGTTGAAACGTTTGGTGAAAAGGATAAAAAGAAAAACGCAGAGCTATTTAAATCGTATCCAAATGCGGTGTTTATTGATGGCAAGGGACAAACCATGCTACCGGGATTAATTGACGGTCATGCGCATTTTTTAGGTCTTGGTTACAATTTAATGCAGGTTGATGTTCGCGGGATTAAATCTAAACAAAAAACCGCATTAAAAGTAGCTCAATATGCCAAACAAAACCCCAAATTAAACTGGATTTTAGGCAGAGGTTGGAATCAAGTATTGTGGCCTTCAAAAGAATTTCCAACGGCAAAAGACTTAGATGAATATGAAGCCGACCGCCCTATTGTCTTAAGTCGGGTTGATGGCCATGCTGTTTGGTTAAACACCAAAGCAATGCAACTTGCAGGCATAACACGCAATACCATATCGCCAGATGGTGGGGAAATTGTTAAAGACCATGACGGCGAACCCACGGGCGTTTTAATTGATAACGCCGAGAATTTAATCACGGAGAAAATTCCTAATCAAGACGACACTATGTTGATGACCGCATTTAACAAAGTTAATCAACACCTCTTAGAACTCGGTATTACCAGTGTGCACGACGCCGGCATTGACCACGACAGTTACCATTTTTTAAAAGACCAAGTCGCGGACGACAACTTTAAAGTGCGTGTATACGCAATGTTAGCCGCAACCGACAGCAAACTAGAAGACATGTTAAAACACGGCTTTGTGAATGATCCAAAAGACATGTTATCTATCCGCAGTGTAAAAATATACGGTGACGGCGCCTTAGGTAGCAGAGGAGCCGCAATGTTAGCGCCTTATCATGACGACGCAAAAAATACCGGGTTATTGGTGACGAGTCAGGCGAGATTAAACGTACTTTTTAGCACCATTTTTAACTACGATTTTCAAATCAATATCCACGCCATTGGCGATAGAGCGAACCGGATAGCACTAGATGAGTTTGAAACTGCATATAAATCCAAGCCCGAAGCGAGAACGTTTCGAAATCGAATTGAACACGCACAAGTGGTCAATTTAGAAGATATTCCAAGGTTTAAACAATTAGATATTTTACCTTCAATGCAGCCTACTCATGCTACGTCAGACAAAAACATGGCAAAAGACAGAATTGGAGAGGAACGTTTAAAAGGTGCTTATGCTTGGCAGTCATTTTTAAAACAAGGCAGTGTTGTAGTTGCTGGCTCAGATTTTCCGGTTGAATTGGCAAATCCATTTTTTGGTTTGCACGCTGCTATTACTCGTCAAGACAGAGAAGACCAACCGCACGGTGGTTGGATTAAAGAACAATCGTTAACCGTTGCTCAGGCATTAAAAGCCTTTACCATAGACGCGGCATTTGGTGCACATCAAGATAAAATATTGGGCGGGTTAGAACAAGGAAAGTGGGCAGATTTTATTTTAATTGACCAAGACATTTTTGAAATCGATGCCAAAAACATATGGAAAACAAAGGTATTGGAAACCTGGATAGCAGGCAAAAAAGCGTTTTCTGCCAAGGGTGAGTAACCCGGCTCAAGTAGGCCAGCGATGACTTAAACACGATTAAAAAGGACGCTTAGCGTCCTTTTTGCTTGGATGATATTTTTAATTTAAAAGTATTAAAATATTAAACTAAAACAAGCGCCACCAGCGTCGCTTGTTGATGCTTTTACGGTACCGCCATGGGCGTTCATTACTTGTCGTGTTAAGGCTAAACCTACCCCAGATCCTTCTTTTTTTGTGGTGTAAAAAGGAATGAATATTTTGGCTTTCATTTCATCGTCTATTCCAAAGCCATTATCTGAAATATCGATAACCACGTGACCACGACGATTTAAACCAGCACTTAAGTTAATCTGCGGATGTTCAACATGTTGTGTCGCTTGTTGGGCATTTTTAACAAGGTTAATTAAAACTTGTTCCAACATGGCACGGTCGGCTTCTACTTTTAACGCCGCTGGCACCACTGCTATTATAAATTCAAAGTGGCAATGAGCCTGTTCTTGCCTAGCGATTTCAATAACCTGCGAAAACAATTCATTAATCGTTATTGGCGTTTTAACCGGCGGCGGCAAGCGGGTTAATTTGCGATAACTGCCAACAAATTTCATTAAACCTTCACTTCGACGGGCTACAGTGGTTACGGCACTTGAGATATCATCAAGGTGAGATTGGATCTCTGGTTGGTCGCCAACCTGTTGTTTTGTGTCGGACACTAAGTCCACGGCCGTTTTTGCAAGAGATGCAACAGGCGTAATACTGTTCATTATTTCGTGGGTCAACACTTTCACAAGATCTTGCCACGCTTGCAGTTGACTGGCGTCCAGTTCGTTTTGAATGTCTTGCAAACTCAACAATCGTTCCTGTCCCTGCGCGACAATCACCTCGGTCATAGACACACTCAATTGCTGAGTCATATTATCGGCCTGAAAAGTGACTAAGCGGCGTTCTCCAGCTTTCATGCTCGTTAAGTTAAATACAAATTCAGGCCCAAACTGGTCTAAATCTTCAATACGAACAATCCGCGCCTTACCAAATAGCCGTCTCGCGGCATTATTCCAAATCGTTAGCTGCCCATTTTGTTTAATGCTTATCAATGGCACAGGCACATGTTCGATTACGGCTTTTAAGTGTCGAAGTTTTTCTTCTTGCTGCTGACGACCCGCTTGAAATTTTTGCAAAATGTCGGCGAATGCGGCTCCCAGTTCGGCAAAGCCTGCTCCTAACGCCGACAGATCAAAACGCTGTGAATAATCGGCGTGTTTTGCCGCATCTAAAAACCGAACTAGCTCCGCGTTGGTGCGAGTTGTAAATTTAACAATGCTATAACACTGCAAAACAAGGATCAGCGTGGCCATAACTGTCGCAGCATGGTATCCCGGTTGATAAATAAGATACGTCATCGCCAATAAATTGAGCATGATCAACGCTGTACGCAGTCCAATTAGGATTGAAAATCGTTTAAAGCCCATGTTTTTCCATTCTCCGATAGAGCGCGGCACGGGTTAATCCTAATGCTTTGGCTGTATGACTGATGTTATAGCGATAGGTACGCAGCGCCTGAGTAATTGTGCGCTTTTCTATTTGCTCAAGATTAAGGTTGTTGCCATTGGCAATTTCATCCTCAACATTTTTAGCTGAAACGGCGTCAAAGTCTGGTCCGCGTTCAGCACCAGACACAGAGTTATGGCTTGCGCTCAACTTGTTGTTGTTTTCATTCCCATGTACCAGCCCTTCAATATCAGTATTTATCGTTGGGGAGCCAGTTGGCGTTTGAGGTAATGATTGCAACTGAAAATCTGCAACCGTGAGGTGCGCAGATTCACTTAATATCACCGCTCGTTCCACAGCATGTCTTAACGCTCGGATATTACCCGGCCAAGGATAAGCCGTTAAAACACGAAGGACGTCGGCGGTTATTGGTAATAATGGCTTGCCATATTTTTTACAATAAAACGCCGCGTAATATTCTGCGATAGGCTTAATATCTTCTGGCCTTTCTCTAAGGGCTGGCAGAGTGATCTCAA
The DNA here is from genome assembly GCF_030548245.1 of Psychrosphaera sp. 1_MG-2023. NCBI lineage: Bacteria > Pseudomonadati > Pseudomonadota > Gammaproteobacteria > Alteromonadales > Pseudoalteromonadaceae > Psychrosphaera > Psychrosphaera sp. 1_MG-2023. The sequence continues at coordinate 14,577 of NZ_JAUORW010000010.1, read as the reverse complement.
CGGTATTTAACCGAAACAGCAAATCTTGTCGAAATTGCGTGTCATCAAGTAGGGTTTGTTTACTGGCATTGGTGGCACATATGACTCTAACGTCAAACGCTTTAGGCTTATTGGCGCCAAGCGGGGTTATTTGACGTTGCTCTAACACAGTTAATAGTTTTGCCTGTAAATGCAGAGGTAAATTGCCAAGTTCGTCCAAAAATAGCGTTCCGCCTTCAGCTGCTTCAAGTTTGCCAATGCGGTCTTCATTTGCTCCGGTAAATGCACCTTTTTTATGACCAAATAGCTCGCTTTCAAATAAGCTTTCGGAAACCGCTCCGAGGTCAACGGTCATAAAAATTCGATTTTTACGGCCGCTTTGTAAATGTAATTCACGGGCAACTAACTGCTTGCCTGTGCCGTTTTCACCTAAAATGAGAACATTGGCATCGGTCGGCGCACTGCGGGCAACTATAGACATGACCGATTTCATCGCGGCTGAATTGCCCAATATTTGTGGTCGCTCGGTTTGATTGGCGACTTTGATTAAAAGTTGATTAGTAGTCTGTAGTTGTTTGGCTTCACTTCGTACTTCACCTAAGTTTGCAGCGCTGGAAATGGTCGCCACCAGCTTTTCGTTCTGCCAAGGTTTGATCACAAAGTCTGTCGCGCCTAGCTTCATCGCTTCGATGGCTAAATTAAGCCCCCCATGTGCAGTGATCATAACAACGACACAGTCCGGGACTAATTGTCGTATTGTCGCCAACCATTTTAATCCCTCTTGGCCAGAACTTTCCCCCGGTCCAAAATTCATATCAAGCATTACCACCTGAAATTCATTTTGTTTTAACAGCTCTGGGATCTGCTCAGGTTCATGACAGGTTATGACCTCAAAACGATGTCGACGTAATAGCAGCTTTGCAGCAACGAGAATGTCTTCATCGTCATCGATAATAAGAATTTGGCTCTTGTCTGCCATCCGGTTAACGCACTCGTTTAATCAATTAATAATGTTCGATATCGTACACTTGCTGTTCGGAAACGTACAGTTTATTAAAAGAACAAATCTATAAAACACAAATAATTCATTATTTTCAACACGTTACAAACTGGAACGATACTTGAAGTGTAACCCACTAATAGAATTCAAATTTGGTTAAGTGAATACCCAATATGACAATGCAATCAGCGCCTTCAGCGCAAAAAGCCAGTGATAAAATATCAGGTGCGGGAATGGACCGTAAAATAGTAAAGCCATCTACGTCACTTAAGAAAGTAAAATGGGCAAGTATCATAGTTGTGTTCATCGCTTTAATTGCCTACTTTCAGTCAACGTCAAATTCCGGTAAAGCAATGAAAGTCGACAGCCAACGGATCGCTATTTCTGCTGTAACTTCAGGTATTTTTGAAGACTTCATTCCAATCAGAGCCCGTGTTATTCCAGCTAAAACAGTGTATTTGGATGCCATTGAAGGTGGCCGTGTAGAGCGTATTTTGGTCGAGGATGGGGTTACCTTAAACGCTGGAGACTTGATTGTTGAGTTATCCAATGCCTCGTTACAACTCAGTGTATTAGGGAACGAAGCCAGAGTAGCGGAGCAGCTTAATAACATGCGTTCAATAGAGTTGAGTTTAGAACAAAATCGGTTACAACATAAACGCAACTTAGTGGATATTAATTACCAGATTAAACTACTTACACGTCAAGTAAGCCGTGAAGATGAACTGATGAAAACAGGTGCGGTGAGTAAATCGACCTACGCCGACACCGCAGATACGTTAGAGTGGTATAAAGCGCGACTTGCACTAACGTTGGAGAGTCAAGCGTCTGATAAAAAACTACAGGAAAGCCAGTTGGTGTTCTTAAAAGACACCGCTATGCGACTTGAAAGCAATTTAGCTATTTCCCGTCAGAACCTAGCCAATATGAATGTCAGAGCGCCCGTTAATGGCAAGTTGTCTGGCTTTGATTTTGAAGTTGGTCAAAGCATTGATAAAGGCGAACGATTAGGCCAAATCGATACGCCGGATGACTTTAAGCTCACGGCGCTAATTGACGAGTTTTACCTTAGCCGTGTCGACATTAATCAACACGCCACGTTTGAAAATTACCAACTCACCGTGTCAAAAATTTACCCGCAGGTTACCAATGGTCAGTTTGAAGTTGATTTACAGTTTGTCGACCAACAACCCGATGGTATTCGTCGCGGACAGACAGTGCAAACCAAGTTAACCCTTGGGGATTCAAGTGAAGCACTGCTAATTCCTAATGGGGCTTTTTATCAAGACACCGGCGGCAATTGGATATTTGTAGTCACGGCAGATAGCAATGAAGCAGTGCGACGTCCGGTACGACTTGGACGCCGTAATAGTCGCTTTATCGAAGTGTTAGACGGACTTGAAGTGGGCGAACGTGTGGTTACAAGCCCATACACTAGCTACCAAGACATGCAGCGTCTCAAGCTCAACTAATTTACCGTCTGACAACAAACAAATTGAAGTGGTTGGGGGATAAAACCCGCAAGCCAAACCAAATAAACAAAAGGAATAATGTCATGTTACAACTTAAAAACTTATCTCGAATTTACCAATCTAACGAGGTCGAAACGGTCGCATTAGATCAAGTTAACATTGATATAGAAAAAGGCGAGTTTGTCGCGATTATGGGGCCATCGGGCTGTGGCAAGTCGACTCTATTGAGCATTATCGGCATGTTAGATAAAGCCAGTGACGGCCAGTACATTTTTAACGATGAAGACGTGTCGGGTTATTCCGAAGCGCAACTGTCTCAGATCCGCAAACACCACATCGGTTTTATCTTCCAAAGCTTTAATCTAATTGACGAACTCACCGTTGAAGAAAACATCGAACTGGCACTTTTATATCACAATATTCCCGCGGACGAGCGCAAACAAAAAGTCGCCAAAGTTATGGACAAGGTGGGCATTGCACACCGCGCACAACATATGCCGAGCCAACTGTCAGGTGGTCAACAGCAACGTGTGGCAGTCGCCCGTGCGGTGGTCGGCAACCAATCCATGATCCTTGCCGATGAGCCAACCGGTAATTTGGACAGCGCCCATGGCCAAGAAGTCATGGAAATGCTGCAGGCACTTAATGAAGAAGGCACAACCATAGTAATGGTCACCCATAGTCCTTCTCACGCCGACTACGCACACCGAACCATCAATTTATTTGACGGCCACGTAGTCACTCAAAGTATTCGACAAGCCAGTTAATGCCAACAGGGTATTAATTCCAAAAATTTAGAAGGAATGAATGATGTTAAAAAATTATTTACTGACCGCTTGGCGCAATATTATAAAAAACGGCATGTTTTCAGCAATCAATATTCTTGGGCTAGCACTTGGCCTAATGAGCTGTATTTTGATCACTTTATTTGTCAGAGAAGAAACCGGCTACGACAAATGGTTGCCAAACTCAGAACGTGTGGTGCGAATGCATTCTGCGTATATCAACCCAGGTTCACAGCCATTTCTAACTGTACGCTCCGCGGGCAATATGATGGAAGCCGTTCGAGACTATGCCACTAATGAAGTAGAACAAGGTGTGCGACTGATCCAATTCGGCGCGTCGGTTATTCAACAACAGGATGTAACCGCGGAACGAATCACATTTGTTGACCCGGCATTTTTTAATGTGTTCGATTTGCCATTTGTTTATGGCTCAAAAGAAACGTCCTTTAAAAAACCGCTCGATTTAGTGATCACCGAAGAAATGGCAATTAAGTACTTTGGTAAAACTGACGTTGTTGGTCAAACACTCACGGTTTGTTGTGCTGGACCAGAGCCGTCAGAGCTCACCGTTACAGGTGTGATCAAAGACTTGCCAAAGGCCACACATCTCAATCTCGACTTAGTGATCTTTGTTTTGCCGTCCATTATTGAAAACAACCCCGGCTTAAGTTCATGGACCAGCGTTAACGTGTACACCTATTTTAAAATGCGAGAAGGCGTTTCAATTGACGAGTTTCAGCAGCGGTTAACGTATTGGGTCGACAATGAAAGTCCGTTGTCTGAAGGGTTAGAGCCGGGCCGAAAAGTTTCCCACAATATGAAACATAAGCTCATGCCACTGGAAGATTTGCATTTACATGCCAAAAAAGACGCGGGTAACTTAGGCGACTTATCCCCTTTAGGTGACGCATCTATGATTAATGCCTTTTCAGTAATCGCGGGCTTAATCCTGTTAATTGCCTGCATTAACTTTATGAATTTAGCCACCGCCCGCGCTAGCCAACGAGCCCGTGAAGTGGCAATGCGAAAAGTGCTCGGTGCCAGCCGTCAACAGGTCACAATCCAGTTTCTTGGCGAAGCAATAGCATTAGTCTTTATTTCATTATTGGTGGCTCTCGTTTTAGTCGAGCTTGTTCTACCAATATACAACCAGGCATTAGACAGTGAACTTGAACTTGCGTTGTTTAGTGACCCGACATTACTCATTGCCATTATTGTCATCGGCCTAGTTGTCGGGCTTGGTGCTGGCATCTACCCAGCTGTTTACCTATCCCGGTTTTTACCCGGTCATATTCTAAAATCCAATAAGAGTACGGAGTCTGGACGTACTTCAGGATTTAGAACATTTTTGGTTGTTTTCCAATTTACCGCATCTATCTCTTTAGTGATTTGTACGGTTGTGATCTACGCCCAAACACACTTCGCTCAGTCTGTCGATGTAGGTTACAACAGCGACAACAAAATGGTTTTAGCGATTAATAGAGCTCGGGATAAACGCGAAAGTTTACGCCAAGAATTGTTGAATCTTCCTGAGATAAAGTCAGTGGTATTTTCATCAGAAGCACCCACTCAAGACAACGAAAACAACTCGTTTTTTACCTTACTTGGCAGCAGTCAATCTGACGACGCATCAACGAATCAAATGAGCAATCAAGGCCAACTTTTAAACTTGCATAATATGGACTACGGCTTTTTTGAAGCATATGACGTTGCACCGATTGCCGGTCGTTTATTTGACCAAAAATTTGGTTCTGATGAGGTCACCAGCGTCGAGACGGGACAACATGCCGGCGCTGCCAGTGCCGTTCTAAATCAATCGGCATTAGCTAAGCTTGGATTTAACTCTGCTCTTGAAGCCATTGGCCGAACCGTTGCGGCAAATATCCGCGGCCAGCAACACTTTAAGATTGTCGGTGTGATCCCTGATATCTATTTCCGTTCAATTAAATTTGGGGTGCGGCCGACGATTTACATGTTAAATCCTCAACGATTAAACGTCGCAAGCATTTCGTTTAACACCAACAACCCGGCGCAACTGCGAACTCAAATAGAACAAGTTTGGAAAAAACATGTGCCTATGCAGCCAATTAACCTACAGTTTTTAGACAGTATGATGGCAGCACAATATAACGATGAACGCATTCAAACCCGCTTATTCTCAGCGTTCTCTATCCTCGCCATCCTCATCGCCTGTTTGGGATTATACGGCTTAGCGGCATTTACCACGGAACGTCGGACAAAAGAAATTGGCATTCGAAAAGTAATGGGCGCACGGGTTCGAGATATCGTCGGGCTGTTAATTTGGCAGTTTTCAAAACCCGTTTTAATTGCCAACTTAGTCGCGTGGCCTATTGCGTCATTTGCGATGATCGGTTGGCTCGAAAACTTTTCCTACCGCATCAATCCACTTTGGTTAATCCCTATATGTTTAGCGGTCGGGACCTTACTGTTACTGATTGCCTGGGCTACCGTGGGAACAAATGCGGCCAGTGTCGCCCGCGCAAACCCGATTAATGCGTTGCGTCAGGACTAATTGGCGTAAATCAAACGGCAGTTAAGACAACTTGATGGGTCTAAAGTGAGGCCCATTAAGTTGTTAATTTTTGAGATGTTTACCACACCGTGCTAGTGAGCACGTTATAACCCCTGACTCTCATAAGTTACAAGTTACAAATTACTAATTACTAATTACAAGATACAAACCACAAATCGCAAAATGAGCAGTTAATTGAACTGGCCAACTCCTAAGGTCGATATCGAAAACAAAAATACGCCCCTAGTAAATTGTTTAATTAATCAACAACTCAATCACGCCTAATTTGCAACGCTCCTTTTATAAATATCAGTGTTCATTATTACGGTTTTCGATGCTCAAACTGTTACATCAATGTTGTCATTAGTAACAACAGCCATATTGAATTTGGTAAATGACCAATTATCACTAATGGCTACACCTCTATCGCAGCACCTAGTTGTTAATGGCAGCAAAATAGAAACAGGGGCTAGTGTATTTTTTGTTATTGCAATGGGTTATGAGCAGGTGCAGCAATACAAAAACTAGTTGAAAGCAATTTTAATAACAATAATAAATAGGAATTACGATGGGCAATTTTCAAAATAATTTGATAGGTCTAGCAACAATATGTTTACTCGTATTTGCGACCAACCATGCGCGAGCACAGTCTATATCGGTTGACGCTAGCGACGTCAAACAAACCATCACTATGATGGGGGGAGATATGGAGCGTAGCGGCTCAAACCTCCAAAACGCCGCTAATAAAGAAGAAATTATTGATTGGTTGGTTAAAGACATCCCCTTCGATACTTGGCGAATCGCATATAATAAAAACCAAGAAATCGTTGAAGGCACAAAAAATTGGGCCTATTACGATGATGAATTAGCAGCAATGCAATTGATCAAAAATGTAAATCCCAATATGAAATTTTTCGCGACTCTTGAGTCTGACTACCACGGTTACAGCCAAGGAAATCGAAATAACCTTCCAACTTGGATTTATGACTATTCCTACGAAAATGGCGCAGTGGTTGGAACCAAAACATTCAATGCCCAAAAGTACGGTATTTTTCTCGCTGATTACGTTGAGTTTATGGAACAGTCGGGATTTCCATTAACCTATATCGCGACTTCAAAAGAATACATTGGTGTTATTACACCATGGCGTGCAAAAACTATAATTGCCACGCTTAAATCTGAATTGGCCGCCCGTAATGTTAACATGCCACTGATTATTGACGCCGGTACTTGGTCACTCACAAGCGCAAATCGTTTAATAAATGGCTATGAAAACAATAACCTTATTGATGACGTACATGGCTTTAGTTCTCACGACTATTGGTCTAACGAAACACTGACCTGGGAAGATTTTGCGACTAAAGCGAACGGTGTAGGAAAACCCGCATTTAACGAAGAATCCGGTCACGGTGGCGGTGGACAAGCATTATATGAATCCGATTTTAAAAATGCGTTGAATGCCTACTTTGAAAAAACACGCATGTACGCGGGTGGCATTAAAGGTGAAGCTATTTTTGAACTTTGGCCACGAGGCTATAATGAAATTCAAGAAAATAAGTTTTTTGCAAAGCCAATATTTTTTAACAATGGTTCAGATGGTCGACGGATGCGTTCGTATTACATCATGAAAAAATTTGCGACTGCCGCAGTCGACAGTGTTTATGTCAATTCATCAACGACCGACCTTGAAGATGTCAGCACCATGGCTTTCCGAAAAGGTGATGAGATGGCCCTTTGGGTAATCAACCAATCCAACAACGATTACAACAGTGTAGACTTTAATATAAGTGAGTTTGGCCTAAAAAATGGCATGGACGTAAGACAAACCTATTGGAGCGAAACAACAGAAATCGAAGGTGTAGAGACGAGAATCAACCTTGATGCCCATGACCATTTTACCGCTAACGCCAAGGCCAATAGTATCAGTGTATTTATTCTCAAACCTCAATATACACTTACCCCTTATGTTAGAGTTAATGACGGCAACTGGGTACAAACTGACGATGTCACTGTTACAGAGGGCGATACGGTTGATTTTGGGCCACAGTCTCGAATTGCAAATACGTGGACTTGGCAAGGTCCTGCGAACTTTAGCACTGACCAACGAAAAGTTCGACTCGAAAATATTACGCCAGCAATGGCTGGTGAATACCTAGCGACTTATTCAAGTTACAGTGGCTTTACAAGTGACATTATCACGACTTTAAAGGTTGATTGTGATGCGGATCCTGTTACCACACCTTATTATCAAATTAATGACAGTAACTGGGTAGGTGATCAAAACACTGCAACTTTGGAGGCAGGTGACTCAATAAAATTTGGGCCACAATCACAAATTCAAGGTGACTGGCATTGGTCAGGTCCGAATAATTTTAGTCATTCGGGAAGACAGCCAGAGCTAACAAACGTGAAACCAGATATGGCGGGTACTTATGTTGCAACGTACACAAGCCCTCAAGGCTGTAGCACTAACCTAGATTATCACGTTATCGTCAACTGCAGCGTTGAACCTACGATTATTCCATGGGTACAACTAAACGGTGCATGGTCGCGATCAACAAGCTTAGACATAAAAGACGGTGATTCATTTAAAATTGGCCCCAATTCCCCGAACACCGGAAGATGGCAGTGGACAGGACCAAACGATTTTAAAGCGATGGAAGTTAGACAACTGTCATTTGTTGATGTTGGTGAAGAACAAGGTGGTCAATATGAAGTGACGTTTACAACCCCTCAAGGGTGCGTTAACAGTACAACTTTTGAAGCCAATTACATCCCAACTAATGTTTGTACACCACCTAAAGTGACGCCTTACTTGCGAGTTAACACAGGTTCTTGGTCGAGTAAATCTGCCGCAACGTTAGCTATCGGTGATTCAATAGACATAGGGCCACAGCCTAATTGGGGCGGTACTTGGGCCTGGACAGGACCGGACGGTTATTCTAGCGACATACGCCAAATACACCTCGATATACTTGATCAATCCCAAGCAGGTACTTACTACGGTACTTATACTAAAAATGACGGTTGCAGTAACACTGTAGAAATTGCCATTGCAATTGAAACGCCAGAGCCTTTAGTTGGGGATATAAATAACGATGGAGACATAAACTCCGCAGATATTGCCGCTTTCATTGCAGTTTATGGATTAAAGAGTACCGATGAAGGCTATTTAGTCGCCGCTGATTTAGATGGTGACGGCATAATTTCGCGCCTCGACTATAGCCAGCTTTATAGTATTTATCGTCAACAATAAAACTCTAAATCTCTGTCTTTATGTTAGCGACATAAAATAGAGGTTTAATCATTCTCACACCCATTGAGGGCAGTATAGCGTTAGGTTAACTTCAATCTAACCTGTTCTGCCCATTTTGCCCATTTTGCCCATTTTGCATGAATACTCTAAAAACTGTTCGATATACTTGGCTCTAAAACCCCCTCCTATTCCGCTAAAAGAGACTTAACTTAAAAAACGTCACAACTCCTTGGTTAAAAGGGCCTGTCGCTAAAACGTTCAGCTGAACGGATATCAAAAATAGTTAATGATGGCGGCATTCTTACTTTAACGTATTAATACTGATAGAACCGATTCGTTATATAAACCTGCATCTTGTTTACCATTGCATTTTTTAACGACGCTAATTCGATTAGGCGTTTGTCATTTTTGTAAGCGTTAAAATGGTCTGGACTGGGAAATTGAATAACATGTATTTCGTCGGGTTCATCTGCGCCTTTAACATCATTAAACGACGCACTAATCAACTCACCTTGGTGCTCTCGTAATATCTCAATCGCGCGCGATTCAAACTCTCTCAACCCCTCTATACCTTTGTCGCCGGCAAAAAGTAACGCAATAATTTGGATCATAAAAATAACTCGCTTAACGGCTAATTAGTTAACAACAAATACAAAAAAACTGGCTTGAACACACGTTTCAAGCCAGTTTATTTTGTAGGATCGCAAGGTGCTATGCTTTATCTAACCCTATGCTTTATCTAACGCTTGGCTCACATCTGCGATGATATCGTCAATGTGCTCGATACCCACTGAAATTCTGATCAAGTCAGCGCTTACGCCAGCAGAAGCAAGTTCTTCGTCATTTAATTGTCTGTGAGTTGTCGACGCAGGATGACACGCTAAAGACTTAGAGTCGCCAATGTTAACTAAACGTAAAATCATCTCTAGTGAGTCGATAAAGCGTGAACATGCTTCAATGCCACCTTCAACACCAAAACTAATAATTCCTGACGCCTTAGAATTTGTGATCTTTTTGCAGCTTTCAAAATGAGGACTTTCTGGTAATGCCGCGTAGTTTACCCATTTTACTTTTTTGTGCTGCTGCAAATATGCCGCAAGTTTTTCTGCGTTTTCACAATGGCGCTCCATTCGTAGACCAAGTGTTTCAAGTCCCTGTAATATTTGGAATGCATTCATTGGTGAAATAGCCGCGCCGGTATTTCGAAGCGGAACCACACGGCAACGTCCGATATAAGCGGCTGCGCCTAATGCTTCTGTGTAAACCACATCGTGGTAAGAAGGGTCTGGTTCATTTAATACAGGGAAACGCTCTTTGTTTGCTGCCCAGTCAAACTTGCCCGAATCAACAATAACACCACCAATTGACGTACCATGACCACCGATATATTTAGTTAATGAATGAACAACGATGTCCGCTCCTAATTCAAATGGGCGACATAGGTATGGGGTTGCTACCGTATTATCAACAATTAATGGCACACCGTGTTTGTGAGCAATTTCTGCAAGACGACTGATGTCAACGATATTGCCCGCTGGATTACCGATAGATTCACAAAATACCGCTTTGGTATTTTTATCGATGGCTTGCTCAAATCCGTCAAAATCGTCATAAGAAACCATTCGAGCTTCAACACCTTGTTTAGGCAAAGTATGCGCAAAAAAGTTATACGTACCACCATATAATTGGCTGGTACTCACAATGTTATCGCCAACTTCACAAATACACTGTATTGCATAGGTAATTGCCGCCATACCAGACGCGACACATAATGCGCCAATGCCACCTTCCATCGCTGCAACACGTTTTTCTAAAACGTCAGTGGTTGGATTCATGATCCGAGTGTAGATGTTTCCTGGCACCTTAAGATCGAATAAGTCCGCGCCGTGTTGCGTATTATCAAACGTAAAAGATGTGGTTTGATAAATAGGCACTGCTGCGGCTTTTGTTGTGTCTTCCGAAGTGTATCCTTCATGTAAAGCTAATGATTCTAGTTTCATGTAAATTTTCCCTGTTGACGATAAAAATAAGTATTACATTAGTTGGTATACCAAGTGCCAAAGCCACACTTCTTGGCGGTGTGCTGGGCCAGTTTAAATCTAGTTTATCCCAATTAATGTAATTGAAGGTGAACTGCATATAAGCTTCCTCTAGCAGACTTAACAGACACCTTCCCGTCCCCTACTGTAAATCCAAATAGCCAAATCACACACACAACAATTAGAATGATTCGTTCTTTAATATGGCTTATTACCCAGTTTTTCTAGATAACTGAACATCACCTAATCATGTCTAATTTTTGACCATTGCATTTCACTTTATTAGGCACAAAAAAAGGTGAATCAACTTCACCTTTTTTAATTTGTTTTAACTCAATAGTGTCCAGACTACTGCTTACTCTTATCCCCTACCAGAGTTAAATAAGCCTGCGATAACCGCTCGCCGTGAGCAATTAATGCCGTTGGCGTTAGATGGGTTTTATCGGCTTTTTCCAGACCTAACATAGATGTGAATATTGCGTTTGGATCCTTCGCGGCAAATGATTTGTGACTCTCAAGTACTAAGGGCGTTTTTTTAACAAACTTATGCTGTTCATCAATTCCTAATATTACGGGTAGATTTGGCACGTTTGTTAAGTCATTACGAACATACTTAATGATTGCAGATAGGTTTTTTCTGTATGCCACCGCCGACTTACCGTGAGAGTCACTTTCACCTTGGATCCAAATAAAACCGCGCACGACTCCAGTATGGCCGTCTTCCTTTAGCGCTTTCATCGCTTTATGATATGACGCTATCATCTTATCGGTAAGGCCATTTTCACCCGGCCTCTTCCAGCTTTTGGCCAACGACGTTGCCCCTTTAGAAAACTTAAAAATCGCAGGTTGATAACCCTTCGTTTTTAATTGGCGGGCAAAGCTAATCTCTGGCCCAAAATGCCCTTTTTCAAAGCGTCCGCCTTGCGGTCCCAAAGTTATCCATTTGCCATTACTGGAGTTAACTTTTTGTTTTTCTGGAAAGGTATAAAACATAGGGATGTTAGGATCTAGCCCATCTACATCGATAGGATATTGCGCCGCATCGCCCTTCCATCCCTGAGCATTAGACTGGCCCGCAACAATAAAAATATCATATGTCTGCGCCATATTTGGTAATGATAAAAGTGACAGCGCAAATAATAAAAAATGTATTTTGTTCAAATTTGTACCCCAACATTGTGAATAAAAAAAATGTAGCTATTGCCAAACCTGCTAAAAAAACAAAGCTATGTTTTGTTTTTCAGTTTGGTAAAAGCCTGACTCAAACGAGTTAGAGCGCAATTACCACGCTCGCCATTCTTCGGTGACATCGCCGTCAAAAAGAATATTAGCATCGTCCAACACTCTAAAAATAAACTCACAAATTTGCTCACGCTGATCCGTTTCAATAAGGCACTCATCGCACTTTAAATTCAGGTCATTTAACGCCAAAACAAGGTCACGTACAAGCACCAACGCCTCATCTAGATTACGGCCCTTAGACTGAACCAAATGATGAAAATCTATCAGTAACTTTATACACGCATCAACATCCTCAACATTGTAATCGGGATCATCATCACCCTCGATGTAATCCATCAACCCATATTGAATATTCCTAAGTAAACTTTCCAATGAATTCTCCTAAAATAAAAAGCCTCTAAAAGAGGCTGTACATTGGTCACAATTAGCGTCAAATGAGCAACCAAAAGCTAAGCTAAGTACTTCAGTCATCGAAATATTAGATTTCACTTCAGAGTATTCATTTTCCGTTTGTTTATTGTCCGTATTTTAAATACCACCCTAAACGAGTAAAACACATAATCCTAATATTGAGTGAATAGCAATGTCCTCCAATATGAATTTATTAGTATGCTCAATTGAGTAACAACCAAATCGCTGGAACTACCAACATTGCATAAGTTGTAAACATACCAATAATTCTAGGTACTGGAAAATGGGGATTACGCAACATACCGATAGAATGAGATATGCGGCCTAATACAAAACAAACGCCCAGTCCCCACAATAACGTTTCACCAGCCCCGTTAAATTCAATAAGAGCTAGCATAATTAGACACATTGGTACGTATTCAATGAAATTCCCAAAGGCACGTATCCGCCTTTTTAAGGTTTCATCATTTCCGTCTTGATAAGGATACTTTGCAATATCTCCTTCGGACTTCCCTAGCTCAACTCGACGCAAAGACACCATCATTGTTAATACCAACATTTGTATGGCGAGTATCGCTGCTATTTTTGACGTAATTTCCAAAACTACCATACTTATCTCCAAATGTTAGTAAATTCTAACGACCAAATAATGGCCAAAACATTGTTGGCTCGAATGTTGAGCGAATGTTGAGGAAGGAACACGAGCCAACTGGTATTTGTACTGCTTTGACGACTTAGTACGATTGAACACCAACAATAATATTTATGAAACTTTTAATATCTTGAGTGGTATGTTCTGGCCACTCACTAAATAAACTTAAACCTTCGTGTTTATACATTTGATCTATGAGTTGATGTAACTCATTAAAATATTTAATATCTTCACCATATTCAAATGTACCAAACCTGATGTCTAATTGATTATCAGAAACTTCGTTATGCGCAATAGTTTTATTTCTTGCATGTTTCATAGATTTAATAAACGGCCAGTTATCTTTTCTAAATTTTTCAAATGCTGCAACTAATAATTTATTATCAGGGATTTTATTAATTACGTACTTTATAGTGTGATTATTAAAATCACCTATTTTCTCTTGATCATGAAGTTTTGAAATTTGAAGATAAGAATACTCTTTCAAAATTATGGTAAGCATATTGTCAATTTCATGCCAGTTTTCTAGTTTTTTCTCATTACAATATTGAGCAGAAAAATTGAAACATTCCCAACACCAAATACAATGGTCACCAAGTTGAATTAATTCAGCCTTTTCTGGATATTTATGAATTAACTCCATGCTCGCTCCATCGTGCTAACGCCTCAAGCAGAGGCGCCAGCTTTGCTGGCGTCCTGCTGACTTGACTTGTTAGTGCTTACTGGAGGCTCTACTGCACCAGAAACCTCTTTAATTTCTTGATTTTTCGCTACAATTTTTTTGTATTTATCCATCATTGTGACGATTGCACTGTTATCTGGATCAATTGTTCCTTCCAATGCACTTGTAAGGTTACCTAGCTCCATTGCATCGTCTCTTGCTCTCACGCACAGTTGAGCAATTTTCCAATCTTCTGGGGAATTAGGTGGTTGTAAAAGTGAAATTTGGTTTTGCCAAGCCTGCTGCTTTTGAACTGCGGCCGCATTAATGCCTGCAAGTAAATATTGAAGCTCATTCTTTCGCTTTTTCGATTCATTTATTACTGCAGTTTGGTATATCGCTATCCCGGTGCCAATTACACCTACGACAAAGCTGATTATTTCGAACATTGCGATATTTCTCCTTGAGCACTAACGCCCGCATAAGAAGCGGACCAATTTGGGACGCATTTATGCGTCGTTTCTTTTTGCATTAAATGAGGCCGAAG